>SKZM01000077.1 GCA_007127385.1 Methanosalsum sp. | reverse complement strand
TTAAGGTGCAGGATCTTTATCCTCACCAAAAAATATTTTATAATTATTCTATAACGTTAATTTGATGACGTTCTTTTCTGTCCCTATTCAGGATCCTAATATTTTCCGATGATTTCTAGAGTTCAGGAAATTATTTTTAGAAACTGCAGTTAAAATATTTTATCCTGCTGATCTAAAAAAAAGAAAATTGACCTGACGATGATCAGGCTGTTATTCAGTCATAATTTTTGTGAGACTGTTTCTGGCATCTGTGATCTCATCAGGGGTGAGCCTGATAATTGTATTTTTGTACCGGATGTTCAGGCAATCCCCGCCAACTGTACCAATTATGGCACAGGGTATTCCTTTCGATTCGAGGATATCTGTAACAGTTTCAGGTCTTGATGACGTTACAATTGCACGGCCGTGAGATTCTGAGAACAGTATCTCATCCGGTCGGATAGTCCGGCTGACATTGTCAAGTTCAATGGAAGCCCCCATATGACTGCACATTTCACAAAGTGCAACTGCAAGTCCCCCGGATGATATGTCATGTGATGAACTGATCGAGTCGTTGTGCACTATTTCAATGATTCCTTCTATTATATCATTGATGTTTTCCGGTACTGAAGGGACACGTCCCCTTTCCTTGATGCTGAGATGTCGATAATATTCAGAACCTCCCATTTCATCTGTGGTTTCTCCAATCAGTATTATGGAATCGCCAGGAACATTGAAACTTGATCCTGGCAGATCATCAACATTCTCTGTAATTCCTACGATCCCAATCGATGGAGTAGGTGCAACTGAAGTATTATATTCTTCACTCTGATTGTAGAGGGATACATTTCCTCCAACTACGGGAATCGACAGCATCCGGGCAGCATCACCCAGTCCCAGTATGGCCTGTTTGAACTGCCAGTATATCTCCGGCTTTTCAGGATTTCCAAAGTTGAGGCAGTCCACAATTGCAAGGCCCTTTGCACCCTTTACTGCAATGTTCATTGCATTTTCCACTACCGTACCCAATCCGCCTCTGTATGGATCAAGCAGTGTATGAATTGGATTGCATCCGCAGGAAAGGACAAGTCCCTTCCCCCCTATATTCAGAACGGATGCATCATCTCCCGGTTTTACCACTGCTCTGATCTGTACCTCATGGTCGTATTGGCGATATATCCATTCTTTGGATGCTATTGTATGTGAGGAGACGATATCCAGAATCGTTCTTTTCAGATCCTCCGGTATTTTTGGCCGGGCTCCCTCATCTCTTATTTCTGGCTTCTGTGCAGGTCTTTCAAAGGTGGGGGCACCTTCAGTTAGCAGCTTTATAGGTATGTCAGCTACAACCTTTCCCTCAAATTCTACCTTATATTTTTCTTCGGACGTGATTTCCCCGATAACACTTGAGTTGAGATCATACTTGTCAGCAATCTCCAATACCCTATCCACATTTTCAGGTTTAACCTCCATAAGCATACGTTCCTGGGATTCGGCTATGAGTATCTCATAGGGTGTCATGTTACTTTCACGCTGGATGACATTATCGGCAATTATGTATATTCCAAGATCTCCCTTTGATCCCATCTCGGAACTGGCACCTGCAAGACCTGCAGCACCCAGGTCCCTGCAGGCTGCTACATATCCTTTATTGATACATTCGAGGGTTGCTTCTATGAGAAGTTTCTCTGTATAGGGGTCTCCGATCTGGATACTTGGTCTTTCACTTGCTTCTGCATCATGGGAGAGGTCTCTGGATGCAAAGGAGGCTCCACCAAGTCCATCCCTGCCTGTAGCAGCACCTACCAGAACTAGTTTATTGCCTGCTTTTTTTGCATCTGCGGTGACAACATTGTCCTTATGGGCAAGACCTATACATACAACATTTACCAGCGGGTTTCCACTGTAGGACTCATCAAAGAAGGCTTCTCCCCTGACAACAGGCACACCTATACAGTTTCCATAGCCTGCAATCCCTTCAATGATATGTTCAAAAAGATAGAGGTTTTTTGGGATATCAAGCGTGCCGAAATATAGGGGGTCCATGAGCGCTATAGGTCTTGCACCCATTGACACAATATCTCTAACAATTCCTCCAACACCGGTTGCTGCACCGTTGTAGGGGTCTACATATGATGGATGATTGTGGCTTTCCATTCCAATTGCGATTACCTTTTCATCATCAAATCTTACAATGGCTGCATCATCCCCGGGACCTATTATTACATTATTTCCGGTTGTGGTAAAAGTTCTAAGAAGCGGTGCGCTTGAACGATAGGAACAGTGCTCGCTCCATAGATTTAGAAAGCAGCCCTGTTCAACCAGGTTCGGTTCTCTTCCCATCTTCTGTGTAATTATTTTAAGATCCTGTTCAGGTAACATCCTAGTTCCTCAAGTTGTTCGTGTAAAATGATATTTTTGATGTACTGGCAGATAATTGACTGATAATATCTTCGAATAATCTTAGATTGTATAATAAACTTTCACAAAACTGGTTATGTAATATTAATATTGATCGCTTAATCAGTTTCGTTCCTGAAGAATAGTTTTTCACCGGGTTTCAGGTTGTTCTTTGAAGCCATGCCTGCATTCATTTCTATAATGTATCTGGTATCACGGGACCAGGCAAATCCTGTCCATGGTCTGAGAGTGGATATTTTCAGGATCTTTTTGTTTTCATCAAGAAACAGGACATCAATGGGAAATTTTACAAACAGCATATGTATTGATGTTGTTTTAGCTTTGTCCATTACAAATATAAGAGCTGATTCCATAGGTAGCTGTTTTCTAAACATCAGACCCTTTATCTGTTGAAAGTAACTTTCTGCAAATTCCACGTCCGATGCAACACATTCACCATTAGCTTTTAATATCATTGTTGATTACTCTATACACTGTTGTAATTTATAAACAACGGTAAAGTCATGAAATAATCGGAGGAAAAATCAGAAGATGAGTTCAGAGATGTGTCACGTTTGCGGATTGCCGGAAGAGCTGTGCATCTGCGAGGAAGTGGCAAAGGAACAACAGAGAATTATAGTTAAAGTAAATAGAAGAAGATATGGAAAGGAAGTCACAGTTGTTCAGGGCTTCGATGCTAATGAAATTGATCTCCATGAGCTTTCTACTTACTTGAAATCAAAGTTTGCATGCGGGGGAACTGTTAAGGGTAATTCCATTGAATTGCAGGGAAATCATCTTAGCAGAATGAAAGAGGTTCTGGTCAAGAAGGGTTTTTCACCGGATCAGATTAAAAATTAAATCACTGAATATGTGATTAAGAGCATCTAATTTTATTTTGACTTTTCTAATATGATAAATAAATCTGTCAGAACAGATATCTATTTATCGAAAGGAGCATCTATTTTAACCTGATAATTATGAAACGAATTTATATGGATCATGCAGCAACAACAGGTGTTGATCCTCAGGTACTGGATGCCATGCTCCCTTATTTTACTGAGATGTATGGCAACCCTTCAAGCCTGCATTCATTTGGTACAGAAGCCGCAGAAGCTCTCGAGAATTCCCGGCAGATATTGGCAGATTCAATTGGTGCAAAGCCTGAAGAGATTATATTTACTTCAGGGGGAACTGAATCTGATAACCTTGCAATAAAAGGAATTGCTTACAGGAACTCTGAAAAAGGGAAGCATATAATTACATCCCAGATCGAGCATCCAGCAGTCCTGAACACCTGCAAGTATCTGGAGAAAAAAGGGTTTGAAATAACCTATGTACCAGTGGATGAATATGGTATCATTGATATGGATGAGCTTAGAAACTCGCTCCGTGAGGACACGATACTGATAACTGTAATGCATGCAAACAATGAAATAGGTACTATGGAACCAATCTCCCGAATAAGCAAAATTGCACGGGAGAAGGGGA
>SKZM01000049.1 GCA_007127385.1 Methanosalsum sp. | reverse complement strand
TTGTATGTTGCCCGAGGATTTATTTACTTTGATTAGATAGTTTTAAAATTACTGTACGAGAGATGGTATTTCCTATGAGTGAAAAATTTGATTATAGAGATCTTGGTTTAAAATGTGGACTTGAGATTCATCAGCAGCTTGATTCAAAAGAAAAACTTTTCTGCAAATGTCCTACCTTGATAAGGGATACTGAAGATTGCGATCTGGAATTTTTCAGGTATCTTAGGCCAGTGGTCAGTGAAATGGGAGAGACTGACCGGGCTGCTGTGGAACAGTCAAAACTCAATAGAAAGTACATCTACAGAGCATATGATACTACCTGCCTGGTCGAGTATGATGAAGAACCACCTTCTGAAATGAATCGGGAAGCTCTTGAAACGTCTCTTGTAATTGCAAAAATGCTGAAAATGCGACCTGTTGACCAGGTTCATATAATGCGTAAGATCGTTCTTGATGGATCAAATACCACCGGTTTCCAGAGAACTGCATTTCTTGCAGGTAATGGCAGAGTGGAAACCAGTGAGGGGGATGTCGGTGTGGATGTTCTGTGTGTTGAGGAGGAAGCATCTCAAAAAATTGCAGATGAAGGGGATTCGGTTATTTATTCCCTTGACCGCCTGGGTATTCCGCTGGTTGAGATTGGAACCTCTCCTGATATTATATCTCCTTTCCATGCAAGAGAAACGGCACAGCAGATCGGTATGCTACTCAGATCCACAGGTAGTGTCAAGAGAGGTATTGGTACAATCCGCCAGGATGTTAATATTTCGATCGCAGAGGGAGCAAGGGTTGAAATAAAAGGTGTGCAGGCACTGGATATGATTGATACCATAGTTGAACGTGAAGTTGAGAGACAGGTAAACCTGCTGAGAATAAGGGATGATCTCAACAAAAAAGGAGCAAAGGTGCATGAACAGATATTTGATGTTACTGACATTTTTTCAGATACTGGCTCCAAGGTAATTAAAAAGGCCCTGAAAAAAGAGAACGGAAAGGTTCTGGCAGTTAAAATGCAGGGTTTTGCAGGGTTTATTGGTAAAGAAGTTCAGCCGGAGAGACGTTTTGGAACTGAAATGTCCGATCATGCAAAGACCTCAGGAGTTGGCGGAATCTTCCATACAGACGAGCTTCCAAATTATGGCATTGTTGATGAGGAGATATCAGCAATGAGCAGGATTATGGATGCCGGCCAGAATGATGCACTGATAATAGTAGCAGATGAGGCAGATAGGGCATATGCAGCTATGGAAGGTGTCATTGAATATGCAGAAAAGGTTCTTGAAGAAGGAGTTGCTGAATCCACACGAAGGGCATTGCCTGATGGAAATAGTTCATATATGAGACCCCTTCCCGGAGCTGCCCGGATGTATCCGGAAACAGATGTTCCTCCTGTAGAGATTTCTTCTGATTATTTTGCCAGTCTTGAAATTCCGGAATTGCTTTCTGAGAAGGCAAAAAGATATTCACAGGAATATGGACTAAACGATGAAATGGCCCGGATGATTGTATACTCAAGAGATCTAACGCTGTTCAATAATCTGGTCTCCAGGTATCAGGGTAATCAGTTTATCACTCCGACCCTGATAGTTAGAACAATGACAGCCACCATTCCAGAAATGAGGAGGGAAGGTGCTGATGTTGAAGTGCTGGATGAAGATCACCTGATACAGCTCTTTGATCTGATTGGAGAAGGGACAATTGCAAAGGAGGGTATAGGGGACATTCTTCGCTATCTGAGTAAAAATCCTTCAATGACCGCAGAGGAAGCCGCTTCTGAACTTGGGCTTATGGGAGCTGATGATGAACATATTGAAAAATTCATTGATGAGGTACTGGATAGCAGGGAGGATTTCATAAAAGAAAAACAGATGGCAGCGGTTGGTCCCCTGATGGGAGTTGTCATGAAAGAATTTCGTGGTAAGATTGATGGCAAACTTGTAAGCCAGATTCTAAAAGACAGGATCCAGAAGAGACTGAATGAAAACCTCTGATTGGCTGGTAATTCAGCTCTGGGATATGTAAATCAGTAGGATTAAAGCAAGCAGAATTATGACCCATGTTATCATTGCATAGGTGGTGGTTTTCTTTGCTTCTTTTATATCCCACCAGTTGCTGGGCCTGACACCCTGAGCATAAAATGTGATAACCCCTGAAAGATTGATAGCTATAATATTTACCAGGAAGAGCAACAGTGCACCAAATGCAAGGTTGATGTACCCTGCTCCCAGTAATACCCCAAATACTACAAGGGGCGGCAAAAGGGCAACTGCAACCATAACTCCTACAATTGCAGCAGAAACTCCGGTAGTTATGGAAAGTGCTCCTGCACCACCGGCTGCAAGTCCCAGTATAACATATCCATAATTTACTTCTGTCCTTGATACAATCTCTGTGAGTGTGGGATCCACAAATGCAAACATTCCTGCAAAGAAGGATATGACTATGGCTATTGAAATGCCAATAATGTCAACTTTGAGAGACTTCAGTGCAAGCTCAATATCTGCCAGAGTAGTTGCCAGAGATAGGGATGTATTCGGTCCAAGCAATGGTGCAATGACCATTGCTCCTATAATTATGGCTACACTATTTTCCAGTACTCCAATAACAGCCACAATGGTCGAGAGAATAACCATCACGTAATATTCAGATGTTATTGTGGTACTTGTGGAAACCTTTTCATAGAGCTCTTCACGGGTTACATTTCCATACCTGATTTCCTTTTTTGTATTTTTATCATTTTTCTCCCCAGTCAGGTCTTCGTTCTTCTCAAAATTTTCAGGACGTGGTATGGTCGCGTCAATTGAATGGATGATAATTCTGAACCCCTCTGTAACCGAGAACCTGTGTGTGAGTTCATCTATGATATCCTGATTGTTTTCTTTATGTGCCAATATTCTGATCACGATCTGTTCATCTTCAAGTGCTGAAAACCATGCCCCAAGATGATTTTTATTCTCAAGTAATTCTTTTACATGCTCCTTTTTTTCAGCCGGTAATATCAATTCAAGCAGTTTTGTGGTCATTCTGGTTACCTGGAAAGGATTTCTATTAATAAATGGCTTTTTAGATTATATCTAATTTACCACTATGTCGATAATCAGCATTACTTAATAGTGCCTTTGATCGATTCGTATCGCAATACTTATAGCCTATTTCTAACATGTATATGCAGGTTCTGACTATGGATGCGGTATTAGGATTAGAAGATGGAACATACGTAAAAGGCACAGGTTTTGGTGCCGAAGGTACAGTTTGTGGTGAACTTGTTTTTACAACCCAGTACACCGGATATGAAGAGGCTCTTACTGATCCTTCTTATAAGGGACAGATATTGATGTTCACTTATCCTATGATAGGGAACTATGGAGTCAGTGGAGACCACTTTCAATCAGATGGGATCAAGGCGGAAGGTTTTGTTGCGCGGGAGCTTTGCGATTACCCCAGCCATCACAGATCCACACGTAGTATGGTCCAGTGGGCTGAAGATGAAGGGATCTCCGGTATTTCAGAGGTTGATACTCGAATGTTGACCATCAAAACACGTGAACACGGAGCAATGCGATCAGCGTTGATCGTAGGAAGTGATGACGGTGAAGAAGCTGTGGAACTTGCAAGGAAGTTACCTCCAATATCTGAACTCGATCTTTTATCGAAAGTGACCTGCAGGGAGCCATACCATATAAAGAGCGAGAAAAGTTCATCAGATAAAATGCATGCTGTCGTAATTGATCTTGGACTGAAGAAAAACATACTGTCCAGTCTTTTGGATCGGGGAGTAGATATTACAGTTGTTCCGGCCACATCATCGGCTTCAACAATTGAAAGTTATGATCCGGATTTTCTTTTTCTTACAAATGGCCCCGGAGATCCCAGGCATGCATCG
>SKZM01000156.1 GCA_007127385.1 Methanosalsum sp. | reverse complement strand
TGCAGATATTCACTGCCTCAATTATAAGATCAGAATTCAGATTCTGCTCCCCTGATTCACAACAACTTTCCATGGAATATCACAGCATATCTACTTTTATCGAAGTTAAAGGTATTTATCACTATAACATATTTAATCGCATTTAAATAAGATTGTTGAATAAAGAAGTTTCTGAATATTAATTTTTGTATTATCTTCCAGAAGAAATTGCTTTTACAGGATCAAGAGATGCAGCTCTGTGTGCAGGATAAATTCCAGCTATTAGATTTAGTATAGATATAGCAAGAATGATTAGAAATACATCAAGTGCTCTAATAACAATTGGCAACTCAGTTACTCCAAGCATTGCATCAGTTTCATGATATTCAAGGCTTCCAATTGACAGAGCTATGATAATTCCAAATAATGCTCCTATAATTGATCCAGCAAGACCCAATATACCACTTTGAATCAAGAAAATCCTTCTTATACTGCTTTTAGATACTCCCATTGCCATCAATATGCCTATTTCTTTCACTTTACTCATTACCATTGTATTTAAAGTACTGATTACTCCAAAAGAAGCTATAATTGCTACCAGTCCGGTTTCGATGGTATTGGCTATGTATGCAAGATTTAAGAGTTGAAGTATTTCGGGATTGAGTTCTGTCCAACCTGCTGCTTCAAAGCCTTCATCCTTTATTTTTTCAGCTACTTCTAAATCCATATAAACATCATCAAGACGGATGGAAATTCTGCTTACAACATCCTGTGTCTGATAAAAGTATTGTGCTGTTACCAGCGAAGTGTAAACCACACTTTCATCTGCAGGAGTGCCAGTTTCAAATATACCTACCACCCTCAAAGACATTGACCTGGCATCTGGAAAGGAAGCAGCAATCGAATCACCCACACTTATATCCAGACGCTCTGCAAGATCAGAACCAATAACAATTGTGTTTCGTTGAAGAGTGAGATCGTCAAAACTTCCATCTCTGATATTCTCATTTATGGAAAAAACCAGGTTTTCTCTTTCAATATCTATTCCCCTAAGTTGTGCATTCCTATTTTTATCACCTTTTATAAGTGAAACCGTTCCTTCCAATCGGGGAGATGCAGCAACTACATACTCCATATCTTCAATATCATTTACAAGAGTATTATAAAAATAGATATAATCGTCCCCGGCACTCGGGGTAACAGTTACGTGTGATAACTGGTCTACAGTTGTATCATGCAATTCATCACTTAATCCTGCTATCATCCCCAGCACGACAACCATGATCATTACAGCAATTGCAATCGCACCAAGGGATAATATCGTCTGTTTCTTTTTAGAACGAATATAGCGCAAAGCAATGAACAATTCATATTGCATCTGGATTACCACTTAAGATCAATTTTTCTTCGAACGAATGAGTATAACTGACATTAACGCAATCAGTGCATAAACTCCAGCAAATCCCGGAATACTTCTATCATTTTCATCTTCGGGGGGAGTTGGCTGTACCCGTCGCTCTTCAACTTCTATAATTGTTTCTTTTGTATCAATGACTGCTCCGCCATTTCCAACAGCTTCAATGATCAATCTGTAGGTACCAGCTTCAAGCGGCTCATCCCAGATAGCTTCAATTGTTTCATCATCTCCAGATAGTAGTAGAGGTGATTCCTGTTCAACTATTTTTACAGTTCTTTCAGGATCATACCAGGGCTCCAGCACAGTAAATCTCACATATCCTTCAAACGGTACCTGTGATTCACCTTCCAGAGTTATGCTTGAACCTCTTCTGTCCTTGAATACATCGGTTATTACAACTTTTTCCGTGGCCTTGAATGGTTTTAGATAGGAAACTGTGCGCTGGATCGGAGAATGGATATCGATCTTTACTCTTGCTTCATAATCCTTATTTGCCTCAAGAATTCGATCCCATTCTTCATGAACTGTGGTAGTAGCTGTATGAATTGGTACATTTTCAATTGATTTAGTGTATATAACATCATTGCCATCCACTAGCATGAAATTAAGATCGATGATGGCAGGTACACCAGGGTGCGGACTTATCATTATTGACATTCCTGCAGAATCTGAAGAAACACTATCAATCTTGATACTTGAGATAGCAGGCCTTCCATGCACGAAATTATAATTACGGGATGCTAGTTTGTGATCATTGTCATATATACTGGCAGAAGCTGTATATCCCCCATCCTCAGTAGCAACCACATCCCAGCTGAAAGCTTTCATAACAGCAGAACCAGCTCTGATTTGATCGATATCAATATTTTTAGTCTGCAATATATTACCATCTTTTGATAATTTGATCTCTAATATTAATTCCTGATAATCATTTTGTGATGATATAGTGACGTCTCCAGAATCCATATCAGAGTATAAATCCGTGATTACTATATTTGAATCAATATATTCTTCCTCACCATATACAGGACAAACTAATATCGTAATTAGAATCAAAACTGTGATTAGTATAGATCTCATTTTATCTTCCAGCTGTTTGAATATTTTGATTATAAAGTAGCTAAAAACAATACACATATTTATAATTATTTATGGTTAACAAAACCATCAGCCTTTTATATCAAATATATAGTGTAATCTATTTGGAAATGTCTGTAAGTGATAATATTATTGAAATTAAAGACTTAAGTAAAATATATAGAAATGGTGCTGAAGTACACGCATTAAAATCGGTTAATTTAACTGTATCGAAAGGCGAATTCATGGCCATCGTTGGTCCTTCCGGTTCTGGAAAAAGTACACTACTGCACATCATCGGAATATTGGATACTCCTTCTAAAGGTACTATCTTTATTGATGGAAAAGACGTTAGTAAAATGTCAGATTCGCAGAGGTCCAGGATACGCAATGAGAAACTTGGGTTTGTGTTTCAGTATCATCACTTGTTACCTGACTTTTCTGCACTTGAAAATGTCATGATGCCTCTACTTATTTCAGAAAAAAGTGATAATGAGGCTAAGACTATTGCAGAGGGATTGTTGAAGGATGTTGGACTTGAAGATAGATTACATCATCTCCCAAATGAATTATCTGGCGGCCAGTGTCAAAGAGTAGCTGTTGCAAGAGCCCTTGCAAATAATCCAGCGATTGTGATAGGAGATGAGCTAACAGGAAATCTTGATACGAAATCAAGTGAAATGATATACGATCTTCTAAGAAAATTAAATAGTAAATATCAACAGACATTCATTATAGTGACTCATGATGAGAAACTTGCAGAAAAAACAGATCGAGTTGTAAGGATTGTTGATGGGCAAATAGTTAGTAGCTAATCTGTTTAATTTGATTGTTATTTCAGAAGGATTTGATGTACGAACATAAAATTGCTTTTCGCAGTGTTGTTGCCAAAAAAAGAAATACCTTTTTTTCAGTTTTAGCTGTAGCACTTGCAGTTGGAATTATTATAATATTTATGAGCATCATCTCTGGATTTTCTGCAGAAATGATCAATTCAACTGTTGAATCAGCACCACATATAACTGTTAATCCTGCAGATGATGAAGAATACATTCGTTTATACAGTCATTTCATTTCAGTAATTGATGGAACTGAAGGGGTATTATTCACCTCTGCTGTAATTGCAGAACCTGCAGCTATGACATATAGGAGTAATACCGCAGGTATTTTCTTAGACGGGGTGGACCCTCGCTCTGAATCTAATACTATGCGTATACACGAGAATATAATTGAAGGTAGTTTTGAGTCTCTTGAGCGATCATATAGAGGGGTAGTTCTTGGGAATATACTTGCAGATGATCTGGATGTAACGATTGGAGAAAGAGTTACACTTGTAAGATCAGATGGTGAAAGTACAAGTTTAGAAGTTGTGGGTATAATAAGTACTGGTACACCAAGAGATGAAACCTTAGCATATGCACAGATGGATTTTGTCCAGGATTTTTTT
>SKZM01000132.1 GCA_007127385.1 Methanosalsum sp. | reverse complement strand
ATCATCCATGTGATGACTCCAAGATTTACACCCAGTGCCTGAGCTAACCCTGGATCCGGAAGTAAAAAGCCACCCCATATCTGCGGAAGCGTTTCCAGAACAATCATTACAAAAACCAGAAATTTCTGTGCACCCTGGAAGAATGCCTGATCAGCAGGATCTGAAAGATCCAGTTTAATTACATCGGCACCAACCAGCAACTGCAACACAATTGATGCTGTGACGATTGGCCCGATACCAAGAAGAAGCAGTGACCCGTGTGCACCTGCAAAGAATGCACGATATGCCTCAAAAAGATCTATGGACTCCGGGGATAATCCAAACAAAGGAACATTCCTAAGTGCAAAATACAACAGCAGAATTGCAAGTGTCCACCACAGTTTACTTTTGAAATGGACATGGCCTTCAGGTCCTGTTACAGCCGGCAATTTGCTAAAAATTGGTCCCAAACTCTCCCTAAAACTCATAAATTATTCCCTCTTAAAAATTATTTAATCTCAGATTGCCGCAACGCAGAAAACGTCATGGAGGAGTAATGTCCTGTATGGCATTACTCCTTCAATTCGATACATTTTCCACCACTGCCTTCTATTTTATCACGTGCGGTGCTGGAGAACTTTTCTGCAGTTACAATCAGGTTTTTAGTAACCTTTCCGTTACCAAGCACCTTCTCAATACCTATGTCTGCAAGATTAATGTGATAGGCACCATCTTTCAAATGGGCCAGGCCATCTTCGATCAACTGGTCAGAAAGTTCATCAATTTCTCCCACATTAACTATAGATACATAATTGATCATCTTCTGCGGACGCTTGAACCCTTCCTTTCCGAAAGTGTATCCACGTTGCATAGCTCTTACATTATGATGCTTGCATCCACCTGCCTTACCCCGGCCACCTCTATTACCAGCTCCTCGCCGGTTCTTGCTGGTACCGCCACCACAGGTTCTGGAGCCTCTGAATTTTTTAGTTTTAAATTTACTCATGATTCAGCCACCTTACCTCATTTTATTTAACAGCACATTTATTTCTTCACCGTGGTTTCCCAGAACTCCACCCATCTGCGCGCTTCTTTTAATGCCTGCATGCCCCTTACGTGGGGGATGAAGCCTGAAAACCGGTTTAAGCTTTGGAACATCTTTTAATGTAGCTCGGTTCTCATAAAGTGCCTGAGCAAAATCCTCAATTGACTCAAAATCTGTGTTAGCAGAGATGTATTCATCGGTGAGTCGAGAACCTCCTTCCAGTCTTCCTCGATTTTTGAGCATCTGGATAAGTGTTTCTGCATCGATTACCCCGTATGCAACATAATCCTTGACTTTCTGGATCATACCTCTGTTGTGCGTATTATCTTCCAGAACAACACAATGATTAATCCTGTGCAATCTAAGCATTTTCAGGGTATCTTCAATTGACGCCCTTACATTTACCTGACCACGAACTCTAACTACAGCATACATTTTCAATAGGCCTCCAATTCAGTATAATCCAGAGGTGATCTTACTGTATTAGTTTTCTTTAACGCAACATATGTTGCTTTCGCAAAGTTAAGAGTGGTACGGGTAGTTCCTTCTGTTCGGGTCCAGACATCTTTTATCCCTGCCTTTTCAAGGACCTTCTTTGCAGTACTTCCGGCTGCAAGTCCCAGTCCTCTTGGAGCAGGCTTGAGCTCAACTATTACACTTCCAGCTTTTCCACGAACTTCAGATGGAACTGTATGATTAAGGCCACATCCGCATTCCCAGGATCCACAACCACGTTTGATTCGGATTATATTGAGCTTTGCGTTATCAATGGCTTTTCTTATCGCAGGTCCTACCTGTGCATCCTTGGCCTGCCCAAGTCCGACAAACCCATTACCATTTCCAACTATAACAGTAGCCCTGAACTTTACTCTACGACCAGAGTCAGTCATCCTCTGAACCATATTGATATCAAGAACCTCGTCCTCAAGGTCCGGTAATAGGGTATCAATTATTTTTGATTCCCGGATTGGGAGCCCGGAGTCAATAGCTTCATCGATAGAAGTTATCTGCCCTTCTTGAACAAGTCTTCCAAGCATTGTCTTGGGAACCCATTCCTCTGTATATTCATAAGCCATATTAAATCACCTAATTAAAATCAGAAAGTATCTTCTCTCTGGCTGCTTCAAACTGTTCAGACAGATTGGATCCTTCTATATATTCGACCACATGTTCGCCCTTTATTCTATCATCTGAAGGGAATATTTCAGGGTTATGAGGAATATCCAATCCAGCATCTACAGCTCCTTTTAGTGCTGCATATACACGGGATCCTTTAGATGAAGCCTGTAAACCAATATCCAGTATTCCACCCTCATATCCTTCATTCAAAGCTTTGTAACCAAAAAGTAATCCTGTCAGATATGCAGCAGTTGTATTTCCGGTTGAACCTTCATAATCATACTTTTTCAATTCTGTTGATACTGCAGATGATAAAGTTACATCTCCCTCTAAACGGGAATTCACCAGCTGAATCTGGATGTTTTTAGAACTTTTGCGAACTACAACACGATCTTGTTTGGATAAGATAAGTTTTAGCCGTTGATGATAGTTAGTTCGTCCTTCCCGTCGCCTTCTAAATGCAACTTTATATCTTGGACCTGTTGCCATTTGTAAATCCTCCGCATCTTCATTGTAAAAAATTAAATATTAAATTATTCCTGCTTTTTAATAAGGTTTTGTGACTCAAGATGAGATTCGAGATGAGCTACATTACGATATTCTCCACCTTTTGCTTTTCTATAGATTTTACAGTAGGCAGATTTATCAAGAGCTCCCTCAGCACGAAGTTCTTTAAGCCTTTTTCTCAGTGCACGGATCTTTTTCATCCACTGTTCTTTAGTAGGATTTCGCGCACCTTTCTTACCTTTTCTTGAACCATGCCCTTTTTGATGTCCATACTTGCGTTTTGCATCTCTGAGTCTTGCACGTCCTCTGCTGACACCCTTTACTTTCTGTGCCTTTATACTACCATTCTGTATAAGGGTTCTGATATCTTCCCGGGTAATTGCAACTGCAATTTCTTCTGAAGCTGTAGGATCCATCCAGACCCTGTGAACTCCACATTTAAGTATTTCAGAGGCCATTCTTTTCTGATTGGATAGATCAGTCATTCTTCAGCACCTCCACGAGAGTTAAGGATTTTGATTCCTATATCCATAGCCTTTGACTCTATTAAAGACCTTTTCCTGCCTCCTACAGTTCTTCCAATCCGGATTGCCTGAGTTGATGGATCGACATTATCAATATCCGATAAAGTATTGACCATAACTTCCTGATATCCGGAAGGATGAAGGCCTTTTACCTTTGAAGGACTACCATACCCTACCTGTGCAAGAGAACCTTTTGCCTTTATGTGCCTTCGAAGTTTGCTCTGCAAACCTCTTGGCCTCCTCCAGTTGGAATCAAGACGCTTGTGTTTATGAGAATCTGCCCTTTTAAACTGGGGCTTTTTATCCTTCTGAACTTTTCGCACTTTAAATAGGCGTTTTGATTCGTTATCCATCGCAAGTTCACGATTATTGGTATTTTCAATTTAGACCAACTACACTCTCTTCTTAATTAGGTATATCCTTAAGCTTTTTATAAGGCTGCGTTTTATCAAGTAAGTTAATTCTATAGTCATTGTCATTGTTAAAATTCTATTTCATTTTAAAAGGTAACTTGCACTTACTTTCACAATGTGCCTTCTTATTGAGTGATGGTCATCTTCAACATGTTTAATGAGCTCAAGTGCTTATAAATCTCCAACACTTACTGGTTAAGAAAAAATATTTTTTGAATTTTCTTCTGTAAGCTCGGTCCAGTTTCCCACCATGCCTAGCCACAAATTATGCATTTTGTCTTCTATATAAGCAGACACTTTCTCCTTAGCAATGTCATTGTTCCAGTCTCCTTTAAGTAGTTTGTAGTGT
>SKZM01000142.1 GCA_007127385.1 Methanosalsum sp. | reverse complement strand
CCGGTTTCTGAGTTTTCAGATAATCAATGTGCGGGCCTACCATGGCCCGGTACATCTCTCTGGCCGTCGATAACCGGCTACTAAAAATTATTTTTTTTGCAGATAAATATATAATTTGCGGCATCAGTTAATATGTTATCATCATCTTTTGCTCAGTCGGGGTAACTGTCATCATCGCCGCGATCAGAAATATAGAAATAATATTATTTATAACTAAAGCCCTAACCACCATATCCTGAAGAATTTCTGAAATCAGTCTTAGCGTTTTATCCGAAAATGGTTATAGCCAAAAATATATTCTAATGCAGGATGTCTGCCAGTAAAAGAGGAATCATATTGAGAATCGAACTGTTCACTGTAAATGACATACCAATGATCAGAGAAGGGGATGACCTTGCAGCTATTATATGCAATAATACTTCACTAAAAGACAAGGATATAGTAGTTATTGCATCCACAATAATAGCAAAAGCTGAAGGAAGGATCTTTTCACTGAAGGATATAGTTCCTGGCAGACGTGCAATCCGTATTGGACACAGATGTGGCAG
Source organism: Methanosalsum sp. (assembly GCA_007127385.1). GTDB lineage: Archaea > Halobacteriota > Methanosarcinia > Methanosarcinales > Methanosarcinaceae > Methanosalsum. The sequence goes on along the minus strand of SKZM01000142.1, from coordinate 3,394 downwards.
GGATCCTGCGTTTGTACAGGCAGTACTTGATCGAAGTGTTGAATGTCTTGTGGAATCTCCGTTCATACTGGTTCAACTTGAAAGTGGGCAGATATGTGTGAATGCAGGAATTGATGATTCAAACATTGAAGATGGATTATTTCTGGATCTTCCTGAAGATCCTGATACAAGTGCCAGGTGTATTGCTGCTGATATCAAAAAAATGACCGGCACGAACGTGTCTGTTGTGATCACAGATACAAACGGAAGAGCATTCAGAATTGGCCAGACCGGAATAGCCATTGGAGTTGCAAACATTGAACCTGTAAGGGACTGGATAGGAGAGAGTGACCTTTTCGGGAACATGCTGCAGATAACCCAGGAAGCTGTTGCAGATGAGATCGCTTCTGCTGCAAATATATTAATGGGAGAAGGTAGCGGCGGAACTCCTGTTGTAATAATGAGGGGATTGAACATACACGATACAACCGGTTCTATCCAGCAGATTTATCGTACTGAGGAGGAAGATATTATTAAAAAGGGGCTGAGGTGTCTGCAAAAGGATAATTGAAATATTCAAAAATCATATATATCTCAAATCATTGCTCTGGATGCTCAGAATAATTGATCACTTCTACACTGGCATCTGAAAAGAAGGTAAGTGAATCACTGTCAGGATAATCTGCAAGGTACACAACTCTTTTGATATTGGCATTAATTATCATTTTGGTACAAAGAATACAGGGCTGGTGTGTGCAGTATATTGTTGCACCTGCTGTGGATACGCCATGGATTGCCGCCTGTATTATAGCGTTCTGTTCTGCATGGACTGCCCTGCATTTTTCATGCCGGGTTCCTGATTCGATATTCTGCTGTTGCCTTATGCATCCAATTTCAATGCAGTGTTCCATATTGCTTGGAGCACCGTTATAGCCTGTGGACAGTATCCGCTTATCCCTTGCAACCACAGCACCTACTTTGTTTCTAAGACAGGTTGACCTCTTTGCAACAACTGAAGCTATTTCAAGAAAATATTCATCTATTCCTGGCCTTTCAGTCATCAGCTCAAATAAAAACAAAGTACTATAAATAAATATTTATCAGACAGAAATGATCACCTACCACCCTGATTCATATCAGGAACCGTACATGAGCACCCAGCCATCAATCCTATAACATTTAATATACTCAGACCAATGGAAATACTTTTATATAATTCTGGATAGATGAGTAGCATCTTCTAACCAGATTATATATTAGTTATATATTACGGCATAAATCGAATATGACCACTGTTATGGTCTAACAATATCCGGAGCAGATCAAAAAGATGGAATTCAGCCTGTATAAGTACCTGGACTCTTTTGTAAAGAGCAAGAGCAATAAAGAGATCATTGCCATACCATTGGCTGTATTTGTTATTGCACTCATTATCCTTTCCTTTACGTTTGCAACTACCGGTGCGCCTGTAGAACTTGGAATGGAATTCCAGGGCGGCACTCAGATAACCATTGAAACCGATGAAACATCACAGGCTCTTGAAGAAAGATATTCAGAATACCCTATAAACAGTGTACGTATAACAGGTGACAGGGCCATTCTGCAGTTTGGTCCAATGGATAGAGAAACCTATGAAAGTCTTGAGGGAGAGATAAGACAGGCATATACTTCAATCGATATCAAGCTGATCGGAGCAGTGTATGGCCAGGATCTTCAGGTACAGGCACTTCAAGCCCTGATCATCTCATTTATAGGAATGGCGATCATTGTCTTTTTAATATTCAAAACATCTGTTCCTTCACTGGTAGTTATATTGTCTGCAACATCCGATATTGCAATTGCCCTTGCTTTTATGAACATTGCCGGTATTGAGCTCACACTTGGAACTGTTGCAGCATTGCTCATGATAATAGGTTATTCTGTGGACAGTGACATTCTGTTAAACACCAGGATTTTAAAGCGCAGAGGCAGTACAGATGAGAAAGTATCAAGGGCCATGGAAACCGGCCTTACCATGACAACCACAACCCTTGCTGCCCTTGTTGTAATGTATCTTGTATCCACATACCCCCATGTTGTGGTATCATCACTTACTCCCATCAGCCTGCTCTCGGAAATATCCATAGTTCTGATATTTGGACTGGTAGCTGACATAATGAACACCTGGATGCTGAATACAGGAATACTTCGATGGTACGTGGACAAACCTGGAAGGAGGCTTAAGGCATGAACTCAAAAGATGAAGAGCCTCCTGGACTGCTGAAAGATTTCCGTGTAAGAATATTCATAATTGTACTTCTGCTTGCAGTTATTGCAATACAGCCATGGTATTCTTCAGATGAAGGATTCACCTCAAACCTCCAGTATGGACTTGATCTGGAAGGCGGTTCATGGCTGCAGTTGAGACTTGCAGGTGGTGTGGCACAGCTTGATGCAGACCCTGGAGAACTGGTCAGAGAAATGGTCGAATCCATTACAGGAGAAGATGTCACCATTGAAGAGGTGAGACCGGCTACGGGTACCAATGGAGAAACATACATCAGATTCACCACTACCGCGGAGCTGATGCAGTTCGAGCTGGAAAGGCTTGGCATGAGTGATGTGTCCATTAGTCAGGATAACGGACTGACAGTTGTTGAAGTTACATCAACTACTGAAAGGCTGATACTTTCCTATCTCTCAGATTCTCTGGACACAGAAGTTGTAACATTTACAGAACCAGATGGAACATATTATGAGATCAGATCCGAAATAAGCCAGGAAGAGCTTGAAGAACTGATGAACAGGGTTGGAGGATCCATTGTCAGGGACGAGGACGGTAATCCGATATTCAGGGAAGGAGTTACAAGAGAAACACGTGACCTTACCCAGAAGATACTCAGCGACAAGATGAATGCAATGGGCTTGAAGGATATTCCGGTCAGGACTGTTGGTGATGATTATATACTGATCGATTTTGCCGGCATAGACCTTGCAACCGCCCGTGAGATTACCGAACAGCCTGGCAGATTCGAAATGCGAATACAGATTGATGAAGAGAGAACACGTCATGTGCTGTATGGAGATGATGTGGTCAGTGTAGGAATGCCTGCGTTCCATGATGAACAGTGGCATACTCCATTCAGGCTGAACGAAGAAGGAGCACGTAAACTCCAGCAAGTTGCAATTGAGACGGGTGCCGTGGACAATCCTACAGCTCACCACCTTATAATGTACCTTGATGACGATGAGATATACAGTGCCCCGCTAAGCTTCTCAGCTGCCCGGAGCCTTAAAGAAGCACCAATATATTCCTGGCAGGCATCAACCGGAGGAGACGAGGATAGCAGGGAGAGGGCAGAACAGCTCCAGATACACCTTCGTGCAGGTGCTCTTCCTGTCAATGTTGAGATCATAGGTGCAGGTCAGGTTGATG
>SKZM01000232.1 GCA_007127385.1 Methanosalsum sp. | reverse complement strand
TTATTTTAACTGGCTTGAATCAAAGGTAAAAAAAGAGATCGAAATTGCAAATCGTGCCCGCTCTAATGGAAAAGATCCAAAACCACATGTTGAGATCCCTCTGGCCAAGGACCTTGCAGATCGTGTTGAAAATCTGATCGGTGTGCCTGGTGTTGCAGACAGGATCCGTCAACTGGAAGAGACTTTGTCCAGGGAAGAAGCTGCCCTTGCCATTGGAAAAGAAATTGCTGAAAATAAGATAACAACCTTTGATTCACGAGTTGAAGCCGTTGAGAATGCTATAAGAGTCTCTGTTGCAATGCTGACTGAAGGAGTTGTTGCCGCGCCTATTGAAGGTATTGACAGGGTTGATATAAAGAAAAACGACGATGGATCTGAATATATCAGCATATATTATGCAGGTCCTATAAGAAGTGCAGGCGGTACTGCCCAGGCACTTTCAGTTCTGGTTGGGGATTATGTTCGAAGGGGTATAAATATTGATAAATACAAGCCCCGAAAAGAAGAAGTGGAAAGGTATATTGAAGAGATCATAATTTACAAAAATGTTGCAAGCCTTCAATACATGCCCTCAGAAGATGAAATGAGATTAATAGTTGAAAATTGTCCGATATGCATTGACGGAGAACCTACAGAACAGGCTGAAGTAGAAGGATACAGGAACCTTGAAAGAATACCTACAAACCGCATACGTGGAGGAATGGCTCTTGTTCTTGCAGAGGGTCTGGCACTGAAAGCTCCGAAAGTGCAAAAACATGTCAAAAAGCTCAATATTGATGAATGGGAATGGCTGGATACTTTAATTTCAGGTACAGGTAGTGGAAAGAGTGATAGTGCCAGTAATGATTCAAAAATAAAACCAAGTGAAAAATATCTTCGAGATCTTATAGCAGGAAGACCAGTCCTGTCCTATCCTTCAAGACCCGGAGGATTTAGACTGCGATATGGTCGATCAAGAAACACATCTTTTGCTGCAATTGGAATCAATCCGGCCAGTATGGTGCTGATGGACGAATTCATTGTTACAGGTACCCAGCTGAAAACCGAGCGTCCGGGTAAAGCAGCAGGTGTGGCTCCTGTAGATACAATCGAAGGGCCCACTGTGAGACTTCATTCAGGGGACTTTTTGAGGATAGATGATGAAAAAGGTGCACGCGCCATACAATCACAGGTGGAGTGCATAGTGGATATTGGTGAAATTCTAATAAATTATGGAGACTTTCTTGAAAATAATCATCCACTTGTTCCATCTTCGTTCTGCTTTGAATGGTGGGTTCAGGAGTGCAGGGAAATGTGCCCTGAAAATATCTTCTCTGAAGAAGACCTAATCGATCCGGATCAGAATACTGTGCTTCAGCTGTCAAATACTCATAATGTTCCTCTTCATCCAAAGTTCACATACCTCTGGCATGATATTGAAGTTGAAGAACTTGGAATACTGGCCGCATTTATCTCAGACAATGGCAGGATGGATGCTGAACGTCAGGAACTGGTATTGCCCGTAAATGATGATTCCCGTAAAATTAAGGCAATACTTGAAAAACTACTGGTGCTCCATAAAGTACAGGGTTCAAAAATTGTGATCATAGAGCCCCTTCCTCTGATATACTCTCTGGGACTCGATGATAACTTAAAACTCAAATGGGAACTGTCAATTCTGGAAAATAACAATGAAACATTAACTGTTGTTAACTTAATAAGCGGAATGAAAATATTTGCCCGTGCCCCTTTTCGTATTGGTGCCAGGATGGGGAGACCGGAAAAATCCAATCGAAGAAAAATGTCTCCGGCTCCCCATGTACTGTTTCCTATTGCAGAATTTGGAGGAAATAAAAGAGATCTGAATGCAGCCTCATGTTTTACAGAATCTATGAACAGCAAGGTAGGTGAAATTGCAGTTGAAGTTGGAAATCGCGTCTGCCCTGCCTGTTCTATGGAAACACATGTGTGCAGATGTGAATGTGGAGAATTTACAGTCCCCAGGCTTTACTGCCAGCGATGTAAAATATCTGTGAATGTGGATAAATGTCCACGTTGTGGAAGTTATGCCACATCCACTGATGTTAGAAGTATTGATTTCAAATCAATATATATGAAAGCTTTTGAAAACCTGGGAGAAAGAAACTGTCTTGATTCATTCAAAGGTGTCAAGAAGTTGATGTCTAAACATATGACACCTGAACCCCTTGAGAAAGGAATACTGCGTGCCAAATATGATCTTTTCACTTTCAAAGATGGAACCATTCGTTATGATATGTCAGATATTCCCCTGACACATATCAGGCCATCAGAAATTGGAGTATCGGTTGAGAAAATGCAGGAAATGGGATATACCAAAGATATCCATGGAAAACCACTGGTAAATGAAAATCAGGTGCTACAGCTTAAAGTGCAGGACCTGGTAATATCATATGATGCAGCAGAATATCTTCTCAGAACTACCGGATATATTGATGAACTCCTAACAAAACATTATAAGTGCGAACCATATTACCAGGCTAACTCGATAGAGGATCTTGTGGGATCAATGCTGATCGGCCTGGCTCCCCATACATCTGCAGGAGTTCTTGGAAGGCTTATCGGGTTTACAAAAGCGGCGGTTGGTTTTGCACATCCTTATTTCCATGCTGCCAAAAGGCGAAACTGTGATGGGGATGAAGACTGTGTAATGCTGCTTATGGATGGATTACTGAATTTTTCCTACGAATACCTTCCAAACAGGCGTGGTGGTAAAATGGATGCTCCACTTGTACTTACCACCAGAATTGATCCAAATGAGGTTGATAAAGAGGCACACAATATTGATGTCTGTGAAAGGTATCCATTAGAATTCTACAGGGCGACTGAAAAATATCTAAACCCTAAAGATCTGGAAGAAATCATGGATATCGTAAGCAATCGACTTGGGACAACAAAACAGTATGAAGACTTTATGTATACACATGATACCTCTGATATTGCAGGCGGACCTGTTAGAAGTGCCTACAAGACACTTGGTACAATGATTGAAAAGATCAATGCACAGCTTACACTTGCAGATAAGATCAGAGCTGTGGATGCATCAGATGTTGCTGAAAGGGTACTTGTGTCCCACTTTCTACCGGACATGTACGGAAACCTGAGAGCTTTTTCCAGACAGGGTACACGCTGCGTCAAATGCGGGGCCAAATTCAGAAGACCCCCACTTACTGGGAAATGTACCAGATGCGGAGGGAAGGTTATCCTCACAGTGCATGAAGGCTCTGTTAAAAAATATCTTGATATATCCCTTAAGGTCTCGGAAAAATATAATGTGTCCAGTTATACCAAACAGAGACTTGAACTTATAGGTCTGGATATCAAGTCATTATTTGAAAATGATCAATCAAAGCAGATGGGTCTATCAGATTTCATGTGATTTATGTACCTATAGCATTGATTTGCTCGATGAGTTCAGTAAATTGTTCAATTTCAAACTCAATAACCTCATCCAGGCTCATACTGATCGACATCTCACCATCATAGGTAAGGGTATCCGGTCCTCTTCTGACCAGTCGATCGACACCATCACTGCAGAGAATTTCTTTTACCTCAGGATCATGAACAAAGGAGCGACCAGGAATTATAACAGTTTCTCTGATCTGAGATAGATCAATATTTTTGAAGTCATCAATCGTAATCAGACAGCCAATGTCCTTTGGCACTGGAACAACATTCACAGAACCTCCGAGATTCTCAAATATCTGATTCAGACGCGGAGCACCTACACATCCACTTATAACAGTGGCCTCTTTAGTTACAGCCGGCAGCCTTGCAAGAGCATCAGTATTATTTCTTATTGCAAAAGGTGATCCTGTGACCGGGTCTTCTACTGGAGTTGCAGAAACTCTAATGTCGTGTTTTTCATTGCATTCATGTACACGATCAATAATCTCATCAATGGTATGTGGATGAATTCCAGGAAGCAGGGGTGAATTA
>SKZM01000234.1 GCA_007127385.1 Methanosalsum sp. | reverse complement strand
CTGCTTGGAAAAACAAAAGATTTTGTGTTTTTAGACCGAATAAAGTATTTCCTTCGCGACGATATTAATATGGAACATTTAAGGGAAAATGGTAATCATGAAACAGATGAGAAAGGACATATCAATTATTATGATATTGTAGTTGACGGGGATGTCTTTAAAAATGGTGCATGGTCTTATATGGATTATAAAACCCATTCAAAGGATTACAGTAATTACATTGCATTTGCTGAAGATATTTACATGTCGACTTAAAATACCAGCTAGATGTAAAATCAGTTAATTCTGACAACAAAATCTCTTACTTTTCATTTATACAAATAATTTCTTATTCAATTTTACTTATTCTATTTTACAGAGTTATGTTAAGGCCTGAATTACAATGTTCTCCGTGGCACTCCATTTTTTCATATAGACATAAGGATTATAGCGATCAGGGCAGCTATTACTCCTATCCATTGACGTGGAGCAAGCTGTTCTGCTAATAGTATGCATGCCAGCAATACTGTAACTGCAGGACTCAGTGAGGAGAGAATTGTGGCGACATCCAATCTTCCCGCTTCTGAAGCCAGAGCAAAAAAGGTGACACCTCCTGTATTGAATAATCCGGCAAGGATAACTACCAGAATTACATTGTTTGTGGGTTTACTGACGGTATTTGTTAACATTATGAATCCTGTGAGCATGATAAATGCTGTAATTCTTGAAACTGTTAATGGCCAGTAAATTGCAGTGGCACTGAAATTATCAATGGATATAAAAAACAGGCCAAACAGTATACCTGCAACCAGTGGATGTTCTAAATCTTTTACTTTTAACTTTGGTCCAACATTCATATTAACAATAAACCATATTCCAATAAATGCAAAGATAAAGCCCGTGATCTTAAATACAGATGGGATGCCTTCATTTAGAGCTGAGTATATTACAGGTATGATCACTGATATTACTGCAGCCAGGGGAGCAACTATACCCATTTTTCCTTTGGCCAGACCCATATATAGTGCTATCAACCCGGCAGCTCCAAAAAATCCTGCAAAGGCACCCCATATAAGATTGCTTAGTGAAGGCATATTTTCTGAAAATACAAAAGCAAGAATCGGGAAAGTGAGGATGCCCATAATTTGTGTGACCAGAACCACAGAATAAGCACTTGTACGCCTGGTGGCACATCCTCCTATAAAGTCCCCTGTACCCCATGATAATGCACATGCAAGTCCGAAAAGTATTGCCAGGGTTTCTACAGGTATCATTATATTTCTCCGGTAATTTCAAAATCCAGTCAATTAAAATAGGTTTAGTTTTTTATTATCTGTTAGACGATAACTTGAAGTAGTGCTCATATAAAAGTATTTCAATATATGCAGACTAACTTCTTACATCTATAACCTATATACACCTTAATAATTGTTTTAAGAGGCATTTTATGGCAGATATGACGTTAAGAAAAAGATTTCTGGATTCTCTTATGGGAAAAGATGTTGATAAAGTTCCAGTATGTTCGGTAACTCAGACCGGAACAGTTGAATTGATGGAAGCCACAGGTACCGTTTGGCCTGATGCACACTATGATGCTGAAATGATGGCAACTCTTGCCATTGCTGGACATGAGATCACAGGTCTGGAAGCAGTAAGGTATCCTTTTGATGGAACTGTTGTTGCACAGACGCTTGGCTGTACTATCAAAGAAGGAACACTTGATTCCCAGCCATCAGTTCGCAGGGGCCCATGTGAGATTAAAGAAGATGCACTGGAATATACCATTCCTGAAAATTTTATGGAATCTGACCGCATTGCCACAATACTGGATGCTACAGAGATTGTCAGGGAAAGGGTGGGAGATGATGTACCTGTTATTGCGGGAATGGCTGGTCCTGCTGCAATAACTGCATTTCTTTTGAGTGCGAAGAATTACCTGATGTGGTCAATTACAAATCCGGAGATCATAGAACGATTTATTCAAATTGGGGTAGAGGTATGTACGGATTATTCAAATGCTCTTTTTGAAAGAGGTGCAGACGTGATATGTATGCCCGATTCAGAATCAGGTCCGGATCTGTTACCACCAGCCATTTTTGAATCCATGTTCCTGCCCGAATATAAGAAATTATGTAGCAATACATCTGGTCCTATGATATTGCATATGTGTGGAGATGCTACTGCAATCCTTGATCCAATGGCAAATTCGGGATTTGAAGGATTGAGTATTGAAGAAAAAGTGAATATTAAATATGCCAAAGAGGTCATAGGGGACAGAGCCTGTCTTATAGGCAATGTAGCTCCTGTGGATATTCTCTTATCATCAGGTCCCTCAGAAGTTAAAGTACAGGCCAGGATGTGTATAGAAAACGGTGTGGATATTCTTGCACCAGGTTGTGGACTTGCACCACATACCCCGACCAGAAACCTGAAAGCCCTGGTAAGCGCAAGGGATGAATATTATGAATGACCGGACCATGAGATATGTCTCAGGATGATAGTTAAAATGAGGATTTCCAGAAGACCTTAGATATTGTATGCTTGATAAGGGTCAATTCCAGTTTTTGTCGCTTACTTAGCGTACAGGGACTGAAATTTACCCGTAAAAAAGACTGTGGAAATATTTTATTATTAAAAACACTTTATAAGAAAATGTTAAAAGAATTGCCCGAATAGTGATGAAGTAAAAAAAATAAATAAAATTTCCTGAAGAGTTAGGAAACTTTTTTCATTCTTTTTTGGCAGGTTCAGGAGATTCTTCAGCCTTTTCAGCATCTTCCCGGGTAATGCTTGCAATGAGACAGCCTCTTGCAATTGCATAGATTGGATCTTTGGTACCTGAGGTTGAATATTGGCTCTTTTTTACATTGGAGATGTTGATTGAAAGGTTTGCTTCAGAAATTCTTTTTTCAAACATGTCCATGAATCCTTTTGCACGGCTGCTGCCTCCAGCAATAGCAACCGGGAACTCTGCATCAGGTGGAGCTGCTTCTTCAAGTTTCCTTTTAAGATTTGAAATAATGTATGTTACCAATGCATCATAGTAAAGAGCAATTGCACCCTGGATACTTCCAATTTCATAATCTGAGTTGAATGTAAAATCATTTTCTTTTATTGCAGTAACCCTTTCAATAGAAACACCGGTTGCACTGGCAACCTGTTCATCAATCCAGTCACCGCCACGTGCAATACTAAATGACACAATAGGTGTTGCAAGGTAGGCAACTGTTATGTTGGTCATTCCTGCACCAACACTTATACCCACACCTGTAAAATTATGATCACCAAGCTCTGAATAGACAACTGCCAATCCTTCGTCTATCAGATTTGTATTGTAGCCCAATCTTTTTGCCAGGGCTTCGACAGTTTTACTGTGATATAATACGTTTATGTTACTATCAACAGGGCTTGCTGGAACAGAAATGCTTAAGATCTCGCCTTCATTTACTGCTTTGTCCAAAACCCTTTCAATAATCAATTTGATCATTGGAATGGATTCTTTCTCATCGGGGCTGATAATTCCCTGTTTCATTGGCCTTCTTATTGGTTTGTTGAATACATTTGCAAATTTAAATGCATCCTCTCCAAGAACATTGATTGTGTTTTTCTGGTGTGTATAAAGTATTTTAGAGGTATCCAGCATGTTCTGTGCTAAATCATCTGCTTCCATTTTCAAAAAAGCATTTCTCTGCTGTGCAAATGAAATGGATTGACTTTTTCCTTTTTCCGAGCATATTATGTTCATTGTTCCGACATCAAGTCCTTTTGCCATATCTATTTCCTCTTGGAGTTGAATTTGTTTTTAAATTTATCGATAAATTTTTTATTTTGATTTTCTGAGTTCTTCTTCATAGTTTCACTCAGCATTTTTGAAGTGATATCAAGTGCATAATCGTTAGTATTGATTTTTCCTGTAAGTGTGTTCTGTAAGCCTTTAGCTTCCAAAATACTATCCTGAATCTCAATTTTTTCCTGTTGAGATTCT
>SKZM01000164.1 GCA_007127385.1 Methanosalsum sp. | reverse complement strand
CAATGAAAAGTTTTTATTTATTTAGTGTGTTCTTTTATTTGAAATTGGTTCCAGGTACGCTGTGGTCTTGCTGTAAGTTGTTTGCAGTTTCTTTCTGCATTTTAACTGAATTCTAACAATGACAGAACTACATAATTTACAGCAATTCAGTGGTGATATCTGTTGCGTATATATCTGTTACAGGATGCAGAAAAACAATGAGGATAGGTGAAGATAAATATCGTAGTATCTTTATAAATGCTCTAAACGGCATGGCAATTCACAGAATTATTCTGGACGAACATGATCGACCAGTAGACTTTGTGTTTCTTGAGGCAAATAATTCTTTTGAAAAACTCACTGGCATCAGGGTTTCTGAAGTCATTGGAAAGAAAGCTACGGAAGTTTTTCCGGGTATTAAAGATACATCTCTGATAGAATCATTTGGAAAGATGGTACTTGATGGTGAACCTGTCAGCTTTGAAAACTGTTTTATTCCTTCATAGAAACATTATATCATCAATGCATTCAGGCTTGATAGGGATACTTTTGCCACAGTACTTCAGGATAGCACAGAGTTTAAATTATCTGAGGAGCAGACAAGTATTCAGAGTATGATTCGGGAGAATGTACCAGATTCGATAATATCCTCAGATGATGATTCTACAATAACCCAGCTGAATGAGAATTTTGAAGGACTGCATGTCTCCAGCTTAGTGGGAGAAGGTCAGAAATTGGAGGATAGATTCCAGCAGGAAGATGATCCCGGTATATTGGATCTTTCAGAGATCATAGATATTTCTGCATTCCAGGCAATGATGGAGGATTTTAATCGTATTACCGGTATAGCAAGTGCTATAGTAGATATCAATGGAGAGGTGCTGGTGAGTGTCGGATGGCAGGATATATGCACCAGGTTCCACAGATGGCACCCGGAGACTCTGAAGAATTGTGTTGAGAGCGATACTATTCTTACTCAAAATATAGCTCCTGGCACTGTTAAGAAGTATCGTTGCAAGAACAATCTGTGGGATATGGCCACTCCCATTGTGGTGTGTGGACATCACCTGGGCAATTTTTTCATTGGACAGTATCTGTATGCTGATGAAAAACTGGACATGGAACATTTTCGCATGCAGGCCAGAAAATATGGATTTGATGAGGATGAATACTTTGCTGCTCTTGGCCAGGTTCCCCGTTTTACCCGTGAGAAGGCAGACGAGATTATGTCCTTCTATTTAAAGATCACCAGGGTGATATTATCACTCAGTTACAGTACTATCCAGCTGACCAGAACCCTCGATAAACACAGGAAGGCCGAAGAAGCTCTTCGCGAAAGCCGTGATCTTCTGGACTCCATTGAAAGATTGGTGAAGATGGGTGGATGGGAATGGGATGCTGTTAAAGAAACCATGACCTGGACTGATGAGACCTATCGAATTCATGGGATGATGCCTGGAGAGTTTGCTGCAGGTTCTCCTGAACATATCCAACGAAGCCTTGCCTGCTATGATCCGGCAGATCGTCCGGTTATTGAGGCGGCATTTCGGAGGTGTGTGGAGGAAGCACAGCCATACAATCTTGAATTTCCCCTCACTACAACCGATGGTTACAGGATCTGGATCCAGACTATGGCCAAACCAGTGCTGGAAAATGGTCGTGTGGTCAAGGTCGTTGGACATATTGCAGATATTACCGAACGCAAGCTGGTTGAAGAACAGATCTGGCTTCAGAGTGCTATTACAGAAAATATATCTGATTCGATAATAGCTACCGATTCAAACTTTGCGATCACCTACGTTAACAGGAAGACAGAGGAGATGTACGGCTACAGTTTAGAGGAGCTCAGAGGCAGGACCCCTGATATATTCAATGTAGAACCTATGGCCGATGAGATGCAAAGTAAAATATATGAAACGGTGGCCTCAGGCCAGATATATAGTGGTGAGTCTCTTAACAGAAGAAAGGATGGTTCAACATTTATCTGTGGATATAAAGTGATGCCACTGGAATCTGAAGATGGTATAGCCTATGCTTATGTTGGAATTCAGCATGATATCACCCAGCTCAGGCATGCACAGGAAAAACTCATTCAGGCTAAAGAAGGCGCTGAGCTGGCCAGCAAAACCAAGTCTGAATTTCTGGCGAATATGAGTCATGAGCTCAAAACACCCCTTACGGCAATAATTGGCTTTTCAGAATTATTGAATACCAGGATGTTTGGTGAACTGAATGAGAAACAACTAAGTTTTGTTGAGTACATCAGCAAGAACGGTAACCATCTCCTTGAACTGATAAATAGTATTCTTGACCTTTCCATGATCGAGGCAGGCAGGATGTATCTTGATCCCGAGATCTTTTGTCTAAGCTACCTGATTGAAGAGGTTCAGGCAACCATGTATCCGCTTGTTTCCAAAAAGAAGATAGACATTGAAACAGTAGATGAGACTGAAAATGATAGGGTATTTGCTGACAGAACAAAGGTGAAACAGATAATGTTTAACCTTCTAAGTAATGCTATTAAGTTTACTCCAGAGGGAGGTAAGGTGTCGGTCATTATCAGGCAGAATGATGATGGAATTGTGGTTTCTGTATCAGATACAGGCATTGGGATACCTCTGAATATGCAGGAAAAAATATTTGATCTGTTTACCCAGGTAGATGGATCAAACAAAAGAAAATATGACGGTACAGGACTTGGCCTGGCCATTGTAAAACAGTATGTTGAAATGCATAATGGAAAGATCTGGGTCGAAAGTGAGGAAGGCAAAGGTAGTACGTTTACTTTCACCATAGATACAAAAAGGGATGAAGGGAAATAGATTCTTTGCCCGAAAAGATCTGTAACACCAGATACTTTGATGAAAACTGATATTTTTAAGCATGGGCTAATTATTTTAGCTAAAAAGTCCATATTTTATTTGAGATCACGATATATGTTCATGAAAACACTCCTTATATTTGCAGTTATCATCTCCATGGCCACTTTCAGTGGATGTGTTGAAAGGCAGGACACTGCCCCCGAGTCAATGAGACCCGATCTCATTTTTGAAGAAAATGGAAATCGTATATTTGGAAATGTAAGTGACACTGAATCTGTATCTCCAGGAGAGATATGGATCCAGGGACTGGGAACATTCACATTCAATCCTGAAGAGATCAAAACAGTTCGCGAAGATATTTTCCGGGAAGGCTATTTCTCAATTTTTGATATTTTAATTCATCTGGAAAATACAGGACAGATAGAAATCGACTACTATTTTGACCCGGATATGAACACCTATGTGATTGCTGATCTGAATGGCCATGATAACTGGTGGTACGATGCCCGTTATGATGGCGGCTGGCGTGAAAGAAGCGTTTTCAGGATGGATCATTACCCCTATAAGGACAATATGTCCCTGAGAATTGTCAGGGAATCGGGTAGTCGTCTTGAATCAATATATGAAACTTACCGGGATGAAATAAGACGTAAAGAAGAAAATGATGGCAAAATAATTGTACCTGAGGTAATTATTACCGGTACACAGGAAACCCTTGTTTTTGAAAATGTTGAGGTCAAAGCTCATGATTTAAGGTCTGATATGTTTCAACCTGGGGTAATAACCGCAATTGACACCATATTAACTCTTGGTGAAGAGGAAAAAATCAGCTATGACCTTCGATGGTATGAGTCAATCGGTTCTGCAGATGTTGTTCAAAGCTACTGGGTTGAGCGTATCAATAATGATCAAAGTCATCTAAGATGCGGGTTTGTCTATGAAGCCGGAGACTGGGAATTTGAACTTTTCAGAGGCAATCATGTCCATATCCCTTCAGATATAAGAGTGATCAATTCTCCGGAGTATGTAATGTATTTCTGGATTTGCATTTAACTTATAAAACAGAGATCAGTTCTGGTCCGGATCAAAGCGCGGAGTTGTAGAAAATAAGCTGTTTAATTTAGAAGATATTCAAAACATGAGTGGCAGTCTGGGAGCAGGGGGTTAATAGTAGACCAGCCACTCATTT
>SKZM01000135.1 GCA_007127385.1 Methanosalsum sp. | reverse complement strand
GGTACTATTATAATTATTATATGCAACTAATTTCACAAAGATACGCACAATACTTATATATATAAGAGTCAAATATCCTAAATTAATTAGAATAACCAAAATTTGATTATATATGGTTACAGAAAGAGAAGAAGATTATCTGAAAGTTGTTCAGGAACTTTTGGATGAAAAAGGATATGTACGGGTAAAAGATGTATCAAAATCCCTGGATGTAAGTCCATCAAGTGTAACTGAAATGTTTCAGCGCATGGACGACTCAGGCTATATAAATTATGAAAAATATGGCGGAGTTACATTAACTGACAGTGGCAAGGAAATTGCCAGAAGCACAAAAGAAAAGTACGGTGTTATTCGGGATTTCCTGCAGATACTGGGAGTAGATGAAAAGATGGCAGATGAAGATGCATGTAAGATTGAACATGTTCTGACTCCCGAGACCTTAAAAACGTTGACAAAATTTGCTGAATTCATCAATAAAAATAAAAAATCTCCTGTATGGTTGGATCATTTCAGGTACTATTATGAAACCGGGCAGTATATAGGGGAAAATTCTATGACTTCTGATCAATGTCCTGTGCATGGTAAAAAGAAACAGAGTTGATTCAGAATTGATCTTTGATCATGCTGTTTTTACGGATAGTTCATTTTGGCTGTTTATAGGTTCGGATATGCAAACTTAAGATATATCGGTAAATAAATTATTATCCATAGTCAATGAAGACATACGCATATTTCATGAAATTATTTGACCTGAAATAATAACCCGAATAATGGGGCACATTTTCAACATTAATCCAACAATAAAAAATTGGAATATCATCCATCGTTTCCTATGGCATCTACCGGACATTCAGCAAGTGCATCTTCACAGGTATCTATTTCTTCATCAGTTTCCGGCTGACGATAAACGTATGCTTTGGATCCATCTTCATTCATTTTAAAGTTTTTCGATGCCGTTTCTATACATATTCCGCATGCTATACATTCTTCATCCACATAATACGGGCCTGGTATATTTTCAGGCACCTTGTCTGCTTTATCTGCCATTTTCTTACTCCCCAATATCAATTAATTGAAAATTAACCGGTTCTGTTATTTATAGATTTCTACAGGATGTCTTATGTCTGCAATATGATTTCAATCTCAGTCCCAGAATTGTTTGGTTTTTGCGTAGTTCCTTTCAGCGATCAGTATATCTCTGTAAAATTCATCTTCATCTACTCTCATCTTTTCAATTACTCTGGATGCAGTGTCCGGTCCAATCCCCCGGCTTGCAAGTGCTATTACAGCTTTTTTACCCTGGGAAAGCACAATATTTGCGTTCCGGTGTACTCTTCTGATTCTTTTTGAATCGTCTTTTGAGAGATTTTTATGTCTTTTCTTAACAAGTGATATCTCATCATCTTCCCAGGGCTTCAATGCCGCAATTGATCTGGAGTCACAGATAGGACAGGTTGGTATTTCATCCACATTTTTCACTTTTCTGCGGGAGACCCACTTGGTGCAGTTTACACAGAACAGGATCACTCTGTCGTTCATTATTCTCTCCTTTAGTGCAGCCAGGATTGAATGATCTGCATTTTCAGGAGCAATTAGTTCCTTTCTCATGGAAAATCCCGCTTTTGATATGGGGGACTTTGGACCGATGACGATTTTAATATGTCCTTCACTTATATCAGAAAGTATTTGGTGTGTATGTTCAATATCCAGTGTATCATGAAATATTTCTCTTACAACTTCACTGTACATGGATGTGTCCTTATACACTTCCATAAGTTTTTTCATACTAAGGCGTTCATATTCGACATCTTTGCTCAAAGCACCAAACTTTCTGGCAATATGGACCATTTTCCATTTCATAAGGCTGGTATTTTTGAGAGTGATCTCTATTAAGGGTCTCAGATGCTGAGGCTTTATTTCCATTAAAAGCCCTTTTATCTGATCTGCAGATATATTTGTTTGAAATGTAAGCTTGATGCGATAGGGATCTATCTCCTGTGCAATGGTGCTTCCCGACCTTGCAGAAAGAAGGGAGGTCAAAACTCTTGCAAGTGTTTGATTGGTGTTATGCCCAAAACAGGTGTTTATTGTGATTTCATTAGAACCGGTAGGCTCAATTGTTATTGTTCTGTCATCTGGGAGATATAGCTGCTTCACTACGTGTTCCCTTATCAGCTCAACAACGACTTTAATGGCGTTTTGTTCGCCAGGGTATTCGTCTTTAAGGTGGTGTATAATCTCTTCATTACTGCAATCCTGATCTATCATGCGTGCAATTTTTGCTCTGATCTTCCCGACTTCCTGGGCGATTTCAAAAGTGACAGGTATTTCTTCACCTGTCCAGCTTGGAATTTCGCCACCGCCTTTTACAGGTTCTACCTTTATGCGTCCCTTTTCAGTTTCCAGTTCAATAATTCTCCATAAATCTCCCCTTGTAATAAATACTGCACCCGGGGATGCAAAATTGACTATAAAGGCCTCGTCAAGTGATCCAACCGTTTTCCCGCTGACAATATCAAATACTTCATATCTCTTCTCATCCGGGATCATTGATAGGTTGTCATAGTAATACAGGCGGCTTTTCTTTCTTCTACCTATTTTCTGATATTCATTTTCATACCAGATAAGTCTGTATTCCGAGATCTGACAGATCACCTGGGTTAGCTCCTCTTTTTTGAGATCACTGAAAGGATACGCCCTTTTAATGATGGAATATATCCTATCAACATCAGTTTCCCCAAAATCAAGTACCATTCCTGCAATCTGGTTTGCAATTACATCAAATGAATTAATATGGTAGGAAATATTCTCAACATTTCCACAGGTAGCAGATCTTGCAATTGCCATACTCTCAATAATATCATCAAAATCCGGTGCAAGTATCGTACCCCTTGAGGTCTCGTGGATTTTGTGGCCTGCACGGCCGACCCTCTGAAGCAGTCTTGATACCTGGCGCGGTGATCCGTACTGAATCACATGGTCAACACTTCCGATGTCTATCCCAAGTTCCATTGAGGATGTACAGATAAGTCCCTTCAACTTTCCGCTTTTGAATGTTTCCTCAGCTTCCAGACGGGCATCAAATGAAAGAGAACCGTGATGGACACCAATAGGTGCTTCCATTGCTTTGAATCCTGAGGCCAGGGCCTCTGCACTCTGACGGGTATTGACAAAAATAAGTGTTGAACTGCTGTTCTCTACTATATTGTGGATGGCCTGAAGATGAGATACAAAATCCGGATCATATCCCGTTTTTCTGGATATCTTCGTGTCTGTATCCGTCCTTACGGGAGTTATAATATTGAATTCAAGTTCCTTGAGCATTGCAACCTCGACAACAACTGCATTTCGGTGGGAACCTGCCATAAATTTTCCCACTTCCTCTGGATTACCAACAGTTGCTGACAGACCGATCCTTTTGAACTCACCTGCAATTTCAACAAGTCTTTCAAGGGCAACAGTAAGTTGACTACCTCTCTTGGAACTGGCCAGTTCATGTATCTCATCAATTACTACATGGTTAACTTTTTCCAGGTTTTTCCTTAGCCTTGAACCGGTAAACATTGCCTGAAGAGTTTCGGGTGTTGTTATCAACATGTCAGGCGGATTTCGTGATTGCTTCTGGCGTTCATATTGTGAAGTATCTCCATGACGGACAGCCACTGTTATGCTGAGCTGCTGGCTCCACCATTGGATCCTGGACAGCATGTCCCGGTTGAGGGCCCTTAAAGGAGTTATATAAAGTGCTGATATTCCTTTTTCAACTTTTTCTATATTCTGTTCTGAATGTCTGTTCAATAGGATGGAATTAAATATGGGAAGGATTGCAGATTCAGTTTTTCCAGATCCCGTAGGTGCTATCAGTAGTGTATGTTTTCCTTCAAGTATCTCAGGAATTGCTTTTTCCTGTGGTTTGGTAGGTTTTTTAAATCCCTGCTTATTCAATGATTCCTGTATTTCAGGGACCAGAAGTTTAAATGGATTATTTTTATCTATC
>SKZM01000109.1 GCA_007127385.1 Methanosalsum sp. | reverse complement strand
TCAGTGTCAGGATAACCAGTGAAACGATCCTGCCAATTTCATTTGCAGCACCGATGCCATCGCCATTGAGCCCTCCAAAATGCCGGTTACTCACATTAAGCAGCACCAGGGCAGAGACTATTGAGGCAATAAATGCAATAAGACCAATAATTCCAAATCCCAGCAGCCAGAAGGAAATAATACATACTGAAGCACCGAAGATGAATCCAGCTAAGTATCTGGGAAAAGTCGTACTCTCTATAGTGATAGCACCCATTCCATCATGAACAGGTTTTCCAAATGCTGCTATTGTCAGCATCGCCTGTTTTGCACCAATCTCGGAAACCACCATTGAAGCAAAGATAATCATTGCAGCCTCATTTGAACTGCTGGTCACGAAGGCAGTTTCTGACTTGATCGACAATATGGAAGCATACAGTGCAATAATTGCTATCGCACAGAAAGCTGCCCCACCTATGCCAAGAGAAACATCCTTCATCGCACTTATTTTCTTTTCCACACTACCATGGGCGGTAAGTCCGTCTCCCATATCGGCAAGGCCATCAAGATGATTGAATCCGGTAAAATAATAGATAACTACAATTATGAGGAATGATCCAATCATGGAAGGGAACATCAGCTCAAATATAAATGCAAATAACCCGATGATCAGACCCAGAACAAAGCCAACAAATGTATACAGATAGATCCTTTGATTGAATTCATTGAAGCCCTCTTCTGTTATATATACGGGAATGGTTGAAAGAAAGCCAAAACTCGATTTTACAGCAAGCAAAAATGAACCCATCTTTTTCACCAAAGCATCATAAGCTATTGAATATAAGCATTTATTCTTACAGTATTACTGAATATCTATCTCAGCCATAGCCCTGGTATACATGTTAGCCGAAACTCCTCCAATAAGCCCTGCAATTACGTCGTCCATAAAGGGACCCATCTGAGCCAGAATTCCAGGTTTTGCCTTATCAAAACGAACAAATTCGAACATTCCCTTATCGCCACTGATGTATTTTGAGATACTCATACCAATTACTTCATCTGCAACAATAAATGTAAGATCCTTCTCAAAAGATTCCTTGCTTATGCCTGGTAAGTTACCTGTTATTCCCTGCCTTTCCAGAAGAATTCCTGAATAGATCAGAAGTGAAAGGTTTGGATCTGAAATCGCTATCTTCAATTCCCGTATAAACATTTCCACTGCCTTTTCCCGGGTTTCAACACCAGGATGGGGAACATACAATTCCATAGCAGCATCAACAAGCATTTTAAGGGTTATACCCTCATATTCAAGCACTTTAAGAATGTCATTGTCGGGTTCATTTTCAAGTGTTTCCGGCTGATCTCCTTTCAAGTCACGGGATTCCATATCTGATAGTTTCATAATAGATCACTCATTAATTCTGATTTTACTGACAATAATCAGGTCCATAAATAATTGATCACTGCCGCAATTGCAGCAACCGACAGTATTGAAGCAATAAATATTATCTGTGAAGTTCTCTGAATATCGTCGGGTTGTGGTACTGAGTATTCATCTCCAAGTACATAGTTATTTGGTTTTTCTAGTCTTACCCTGATAGCTCCAGCAGTTGCTGCCATAGGATAACCTGAGTTTGGGGAAGGCGTATTATGAGCCTGAGTAGAGGCCAGTTTTAGAGATGATGCAACATCTGCCTTTCCGGAAGAAAATACTGAGATCACTGCAGAAGCTCCTGCTATAAATAAAATTGACAGGCGTGCAGGTATCCAGTTGAGGATATCATCAAGTTTTGCCGAAAAGAATCCCAGTTCCAGATATGTTTCATCCCGGTATCCGATCATTGAGTCAAGTGTATTTACTGCTTTATATGCATAGGCTCCAATGAGTCCAAAAGGTCCAAGGAGCATATAATAGAACAGGGGTGTAAGAATTCCATCAACATAGTTTTCAGACACCGATTCGATAACTGCAGATGATGCCTGTTCCTTGCTGAGTGATGATGGATCCCGACTGACAAATATAGGAAGTTTGTCCCTTGCCTGCTGCAATCTGTCATTTATCAGGTCATACGAAATTTCCTTTGCAGGAGATAACAGGCTCTGTACTGCAAATGTGGATTTCAGGAAATAAGCTGCAAACAATAGCCTGACTGCCTCAGGTATAGGTTCAAATGTAGCGACCAGCAGTACAGCCAGCCCTATCAGGGACGCAAAAGCAATAGTTGCAAGGCCCATGAGTACTCCATAGCTCTTTCTGTGAGAAGATGGTGCATGGTCCCTGAAAACCTGAATGAACTTTCCTATCCACACAACAGGATGAACAGCAGCTGGCGGTTCACCTATCAATATATCAAAGGCAAGAGCCAGTAGAAGTACATAGATCAAAAAACCAGAATCAATGCTGGAAAAAATCGGGGATACAAAATCCATCATAGAAGCGGCTCCATTACCCTTTTCCAGGCAGATCTGAGATTTTCTTCATTATCCCCTTCGTTCATGAAAATATCCAGGATCTTCTGTGCCACCTCTTTATCATGAATAATATGACAATCCTGGCAACTCCAGATTTTACCACCGCTTGAGCGGTCCACCATCTTTCCACCTGTTCGTTCATCTTCACATGGGTAGAACGGACAGAAGCAGAAAATACAATCCTGATCTTCAAAGTGGCATGGATAGTACTCACATGTTGTCCGTCCAAGAGAACCTCCTTCTGCAATGGTCTCCATTGTATGTTTCAGTTCCTCACGTGCCTGTTCCCTGCCCCAGCCTGTAAGAACATCACCAATTGCCTGGATAAGTTTTTCATTTTCTTCACGAGTCCTTACAGCAATACGAATATAGGAATTTCCAAGTTCTCTGAAAGATGAACAATCCCTGATTAGTATTCCCCTTGATGCAAGTCTGCGAGAGAGTTCAGATGAGTCCATCAGGAAGTCTTCAATATCTACAAGTATGTAATTAACACTGCTGTCCAGTGGTTTAAAACCGCGTATGTTTGAAAAGCGCTCTATCAGATAGTTCCTTTCCTCTTCGATCAACTGTCTGGATCTTGTGAAATAAGAATTATTATACCCAGAATCCATATTCAATAGTTCTGTAGCTACAGTATCAGGTATTGATCCAAGGTTCCATGAAAGCCTTGCATTATTCAAAGCTTTGGCCATTCTTCTTGTGGCAACTCCAAATCCCATCCTGATTCCGGGAATTGCAAATGATTTTGTAAGTGAACGAAGAACAAAGACATAATCATTCTCTACAGCAACATTCACCATACTCTGCCGGGAATCAGAAAGTTCACTGAAAGCTTCATCAATAAAAAGAAGTGTTTTTTTCTGTTCACACTTTTCTGCAAGCTTTTCCAGCTTATCACGGGATATAATTTTACCTGTTGGATTATTCGGGTTACATACAAAGATAATACGTGCTTCTTCAAGCATTTCATCACTGATGCTGGAGATCTCATCCTGGTGTGTATTAATTATCTCTGCCCCAAATATCCTGCACTGAATCTCGTATTCACTGAAAGTAGGTTCCGGAATGATCACTCTGTCACCCCGGGAAAGCACAGACTCTGCAACCAGACGTATTATTTCCGATGAACCATTGCCAGGAATGATATTTTCATATGTAGTATCACTTTCGATCAGGAAACGGGATGCGGCCTTTCTGAATTCCAGATAGCGATTATCGGGATAATGATGTATTTTTTTGAGAGCCTGCTTTAACATTTCTTCCATATTAAATTCATTACCACAATATTCAAATGGCGTACCCAGAGGATTTAAACTGGCACTAAAATCAAGTATCTCCAATTCACCAATTCCATGTTTCTGTGCATTTTTCCTGACAAGACCGCCATGTACAGCAGGTGAAAGGTTCAGGACGGATTTTTTCAGTGGTAAATTATCTTCTGACACAATTATCGCCTACTTATGTATGAGACAAACGAACTCTCAAAACCTGTTAAATAATAGAATATGATAAATACGAACAGATTGTCCGGGATCAATATTAAGACATGAATGACCGCTCTCTGAATCAGAT
>SKZM01000191.1 GCA_007127385.1 Methanosalsum sp. | reverse complement strand
GTAATATTAAAAGTGGGTATTTGGTGAATAATAATGGGTGAAAAACGTACAAAAAAAACAGTATCTAAAAAAAATAATGAACTGACTCTTAACGATAAATTAATGAATGTATTTGAAAACAATAAAGGTATAATTCGTTTTGCAGGATTGTATCTTCTGTATATTGCTATTTTAACTCTTCTTTATATCACAGTAAAAGATGATCTTCAGTTTATGAGGGATTGGACTGCAAATGGCCTTGCCGTTATTCTGAATCTGCTCGGAGTTGAAAACTCTCAAATGGGCTCCTACGTGTATCTGGAGAACATTTCTCTGAGAGTGATTGATGAATGTACGGGTATCTATGAGATCCTGGTATATTCCAGTTGTGTTCTTGCATATTCCACCACCTACGCCAAAAAAACTATTGGTATTGTATTTGGAATACCTGCGATCCTTGGGATAAACATGATCCGGCTGGTTTCACTTTCATTTGTGGGGATCTGGAGTCCGGAGATGTTTGATTATGTTCATTATTATCTCTGGCAGATAACACTTCTGATTATTATTGCAATTGTAGTGATTGTATGGATAGAAAAGGTGGTTAAGAAATGAGAATCTCTTTATTTTTTGGTAAATTCTTATTATATCTTACAATCCTTTTCATAATTGCATTGCCAGGGGTGATTAATCATTTTGAATCAGGTGACACATCACTTTCAGCTTTTAGCTTTCTGACATTCTATCTTCCAATGAATCTTGTTCCTTTTATTGCTCTGGTGCTTGCTACACCAGTTGAAAATGACATCCGCCTGAAATACATTATTGGAGGTTCTGCAGTAATTAGTGTGTTCACACTGCTGATAATAGGTTTCCAGTTTACTTTTATTTCTGTTGCAGGTGAACTATTCTACTTCTATGCAATTGGAAGGGTGGCATTTCCATTTGTGCTGTGGTTTGTGCTGATGAACCGTCATATGAACTTCAAATTTTAAAGTACCTGCTTCATCTTCATAAAATAATACATTCATTTTATATTTCATTTAATCCAGGTTTGGCACTATAAACTATTTAACATAATTTTTTGCTATTTTCTTCCAGAAAATGAATTTGACAGCTTGTCTAAATGACTAAAATCATAGTGATTTTTGCCAATTTGGACTCAATATCATTCTATTTATTGCATCAAAAATGGTATAAATGTACATCTTTTAGGTTGTGTCAAGAAAAATCAATGCTAACTGTCAAACCTGGGATTTAATTTTAAAAATTATATACTGATAACTTCACAGGTTAGAGATACATCATAATCGAGGGGATAAATGGTCTAATTCATTACAACCGTGAAGTTATCAGTACCCCCGTTCCCACAACACTTACAATAGTTTTTATGAGATTACTGTCTTAAATAATAATAAGAATGAGAGTTTCATAACATTTATTCGAAAAAAAGATACGTAATTATGTCACACACTGTGTTAAAATTTTGTATAGATCATATATAGTTAATATCTTTTTACATGCTGTATGAGGGAGATTACTCAGTTAATAGTATTTTCCCTGGCATATAGATCAAATAAGGAAAATAGCTTATCTGAAAATGTCAGATAAAAAATAGTTAAATTTAAAAAGGGGTTGTAATCATTGGATACTTCACAGAACAGATATGAAATATTGAATGATAGATGAAATGCAATTTGTTACCCCTTAAGCTGCTGTGAAGTATCCAGATCAGGTCCCACTCCCCAACCCTTCACAATTGCAATTATGTTATAAATGCTTAAATAGAGATGAGAAACAATTTTCTGGATAATAATTACCTTGCAATTATCCACTAAAAACACCTTTAGTATTCCTTTTTTATCAGCTATCCTTAATTCATTGATAGAGTTAATCAGTTTAAAGGATATTGTCAAAAAACAGAGTTCCAAGGCTGTAAAAATCCGGAAGTCCTATTATTACGAACATATTGTTGCATATTATAACAATTCCCATGAATGCTATTGTGTTCCTGGTTGCACTCCAGAGATTATCCAGTCCTTTATTTTTGCACTCTATGTATACCCTGTAGAAAAGTATCAAAAATAGCAGCTTGACCAGAAGCAGTGATATGAATCCTGCAGACTCTAGCAAATGGGCCATAACAGGATTTCCTTCATAACCAAGACCTGCATTGATGGCTACATATGTGGTAAGAAAGTCCAGAACTATAAAAAATATAATGACGTATCTGGAATCATGCAAAAATGTCATGATATTTTCCCATTTAACCATTATCCCATCCCCGCACCATTTTGATATCACATTTTGAAAACAATACATGAACAGGTGTTCAACAGATAGGAATCACACTGCACTCTCAGCTCGTCGATATTCGACATATTTTCCTGATTGTGATATTCGGGTCAGGCCCACTCCCCAACCCGCTATAATCATATTTACTTCATAAAAGGCTAAATAAAGATATGAAAGGAACATCTGAAATTAAGTTACAGAACTGATATTCATAATTTATATTGTTATATAGGCATATTTGGTCTAACAAATTGATCTATTTATCATATTTTCAATAAAATAAAAATGTCCACATAAATAACTGGTTAAAATAATGTAATTAGAAATAGCAATTCGAACTACTTTTTCCAGACTGTTTTATGTTCCCGAATCGTAAATATGCATATCAGTAGATAATTACCAATCAATTAGTAAATAAGAGTAATTCCCAATTGATCAACACATGGGATATGGATTATAAAATATCACTCTTATGTGATTTCTTCTATGAATAGAAGTTTGGTTGGATTTATTTGCTGAAATTTGAATGAAAAAAATTCATAAATGGGGGATTTAAATGAATAGAATTAAAGCATTAGTGATAATGCTAGTTGTAGCATTTTTGTTTTTTGCTTCTTTAGGTACGGCTGCAGCTATAACAGTCGATGGGTATAAATCACCTGGGGAGTGGAATGAGAATTGGGCCTTTGGCCAGGAAAATGCCAGTGATTATGATCCAGACGGTCCATTTGGTGACCGACTGGTGATGCGTCAGGGTGGATTAAATCAGGCTGTAACAAATAACTGGTTTGATATATATCCCAATGATACTGCCGGACCAAATTTTGACGAGTCTATGGCTTCTCAGGGTGATTACAGTGGATCTGACATTATGAAAATTTATGCCAGATATGATCCTGTAGAAGACGTGATGTATGGTATGTCTGAAGTTTACGGAATGCCGGGTGATTTAGATGGTGATGGAGATGTTAGTACGGTAACTCCAGCTGACCAGGCTGGAAATCCAGGGCCTGCTGCGGGAACACCTGGCCATCCATATGGTCTTGGTCCAACTGAGTTCTGGAGTATTTACATGGAAAGTGGCGGTGACTATGCATTTGTTTCAATCGTGAACAATGACTGGTCAGTTTCATCTAATACTGGACTGGATTATGATGATGTTGATGCAAGATTTACCTTTGACGAGTATCGCCCACCAGGTGATATGGATCTACCAAAATCAGTCTATGAGGTAGGTATCAGTAATTTCAGTACATATTTCGATATGACTCCAGGTACTACGTTTGCAGCAGAGGTTATGGCAGGTTCTTCAGCTGATGTAGTAGGTGAAGATCTTGTGTCGGTGTTCATCACTCCACCAAGCCC
Organism: Methanosalsum sp.; assembly: GCA_007127385.1. GTDB lineage: Archaea > Halobacteriota > Methanosarcinia > Methanosarcinales > Methanosarcinaceae > Methanosalsum. Next base: position 416 of record SKZM01000191.1, on the reverse strand, counting down.
TGCTATAGATATTGAGAAATACACTAACGGAGAGGATGCTGATACTCCAACCGGTCCATTCATACCAGTTGGTGAAACTGTTACCTGGACATATGAGATCACCAATATTGGTAATGTTCCGCTTGACAATGTTGTTGTAATGGACAATGTTACTGGACAGGTTGCAGATATAGATCCTGAAGATGTGCTGTTGCCAAATGAAACATGGACATTCAACGTAACTGGTATCGCTGAGGAAGGCCAGTATGCCAATATGGGTAACGTAACTGCTCTGTTTCAGGAATTCCCGGTAACCGATGAAGATCCAAGTCACTACTTTGGTGCTGCTCCCTCAATTGATATTGAGAAACATACCAATGGTATTGACGCCGATGAACCAACCGGTCCTTTCGTAGCTGTAGGTGATACTGTTACCT
>SKZM01000172.1 GCA_007127385.1 Methanosalsum sp. | reverse complement strand
CTACAAAACAGCGTGTAATGATGGTAAATGAGCTAAAAGTTGTTGACAGAGCAATTGCAGGAAGTAAGCATGATATATTTGAACCACTAAGAGAAATTAATCCAGACATCATCGCATTGGGACATGATCAGCATTTTGAACAGCAGGAACTTGAAAGAGCACTGAAAGAAAAAGGATTTGATATAAAGGTTGTTCGTGTTTCTAAATTCCGGGAATGTGATATTTGCAGCAGTGGTAAGATTATTAAAGAAATAATTGACCGTTATTCAACTGACAAATGATGAAGTATAATAAAAAAATATTTGAAGTATAGAAAGAAATCAAGATATTTAAAGAATGCTTTCAATTCTTTCTAAAGCTTCATGGATCCTTGATTGAGATGTAGCATAAGATATACGGATAAAATCTTTTCCACTTTCTCCAAAAGCAGATCCCGGAGTAACTGCCACATGCGCCTTTGACAACATCTCTTCTGCAACCTCATCACCGGTACCGTACTCACTTACATCAGCAAATGCGTAAAATGCACCGTCAGGCTTTTTGCATCCGATTCCCAGCGAATTCAACCCATCTAACAGAATATCACGTCTTGCCCTGAATTCCTGGACCATTTCACTTACAGGTTCCTGATCACCTGTAAGTGCTGCTACTCCACCATACTGGGCAAATGTTGTAGCACTGCTTACAGAGTGCGAATGAATTTTTAACAGGCCTTTAAGGATCTCAGGAGGAGCACATGCATACCCAAGTCTCCAGCCAGTCATTGCATAAGCTTTTGAAAAGCCATTTACAGTAATGGTCCTCTCCTCCATGCCATCCATCGATCCGATACTTACATGTTCTCTTTCATAAATTATCTTTTCATATATCTCATCAGAGAGGACAAGCAGGTCATTGTCTATAGCTACATCTGCAATCTGCTTAAGTGCATTCCTATCATATACTCCGCCTGTAGGATTACATGGACTATTAACAACTATGATGCGGGTCTTTGCTGTTATGTATTCAGATACATCTTCAGGCATAAATCCGTTATCGGGATCTGTTGGAACCCATACACTGTTTGCACCTGCAAACTTGACACATGGATCATAGGAGACCCACGCTGGATCAAACAGAATCGCTTCATCATTATCATCAAGAACCGACATCATTATCTCAAAAATGGCCTGTTTTGCTCCTGGTGTTACCAGGATATTGTCTTCAGTTACATCAAGCCTGTTTTCGGTACACAGCTTTTCTGCAATTGTTTTTCTAAGTTCCGGAATTCCCATTGAAGGTGCATAATGGGTTGCTCCACCAAACATAGCCTTTGCTGCAGCATCACAAATATGTTTTGGAGTATCAAAATCAGGCTCTCCAAGACTAAAACTAATTACATCTGCCCCTTGTTTATTTAATCTGTTTGCAATGTTTGCTATCCGGATTGTTGCTGATTCTTCCATTCGCTTAAGCCTAGTAGATGCCATCAAAACCTCAGAATGTGTGATAATATATATAATTATAGTCTCTGTACAAGCTTAACAGCCGCTTCCACAGCCCTCTTTGCATAATCCACTCTCTGATGAGCTTCCATACGGGTCATTCCAGGCCCTGCAATCCCCAGAGTAACCGGTTTATCGAATTCTAATGACAGATCAATTATTTTTCGGGAAGCATGCTGCACTACGATTTCATCATGTTTTGTAACACCTTCTATAACCATTCCCATTGTTACTACCGCATCGATGTCATTCCTCTTACATAGATTTTTGATTGCAAGAGGCATATCGTATACTCCCGGTACAAGAATGGTATCTATTACCTCAGCTCCCAAAAACTTTGCATGCTCCTTTCCAAGTAATTCCATCTGATATGTAAGGTCCCTATTAAATTCAGCTACAACAAATCCCAGTTTTATTGACATAAACTATCTCCAAGTTTGGTTATTTATTGGTCAATTAAATAAATTTTTACATTCCAATTGAACCTACATCCTCAAAACCCTGACGTTGGCCGGTTCCAGCCTGTTTGATCAATTCTTCAGGCTTAAATAACAGCTTGACAGCGTTTAATGCATGTTCACGTGAACGCTTTTCCATTAGATATGCAAGCTCTTTGTCACTACCTGCTTCATTTTCATGAACAAATACTTCTATTATGTGCCTGTTGGTCATAAGCTGCGCCTGGATCAAGCCGGTGGAAGCTTCATGAGCACACACTTTATCAATATCCTTTGAACCCGGCATTCCCAGTGCGATCACAAGATCACATTCTTCTTCCTCGATCAATTTCTTACTGGCAACCGGAAGATCCTTTATTCCAGGTACAGTCACACGTTTAATTCTTGCTGATGCGTGCTGCTTAATCTCATCGACCACTGCACTACCCATATTAAAACGTGCAAATGTAGTATCAACAACCCCTATAGTTTTCATATATATCTACAATTGAATCATTTCTGTTATAAAACTTTATCCAAAACATCAGAAGCGGCTTCTACTCCTGCACCGAAATCCTTTATGTGACCATGCTTATGAAGAACGGTTTCAAGTGACTGTAGGGTTGTTAGCAGATTGTTTGCATTGATATTACCCATATTTCCTATCCTGAAAATCTTACCGCTAAGATCTGCCTGTCCACCTGCGATAATTATGCCCCTTTCAAGCATCTCTTTTTTCAGAACATTTCCATTAATTGATTCAGGTGCATCCATTGCCGAAACAGTATTTGAATACTCACTGTATTCGTTTAATGATGGAAACATTTCAATGTTCATTGATTCCATTGCCTTTCGAACAGCCATGGCAAATGTTCTGTGCCTATTGATTCTTGCATCCATTCCCTCTTCTATTATAATATTAAGGGATTCCTGAAGTCCGTAAAACAGCGGTACAGCCGGAGTATATGGAGTCTGGGTCGGTTTTTTATCTGCACTTTTCTTATAAGCTTTAAGATCCGAATAATATGGTACTGAGTCTACACCTTCCATAAGGTCAAATGCTTTTTCACTTACAGATATCATAGAAAGACCAGGTGGAGCACCAATACATTTTTGAGACCCTACAACAGCAATATCAACACCCCACTTATCGACCATCACCTCATCTCCACCAATGGATGTGACACCATCCATTATAAACAGAGCATCATATTCTTTTGCAAGTTTGCCGATATCCTCTGCAGGATTCAAAATACCGGTTGAGGTTTCATTGTGCACCATTGCAATTGCTTTTGCACCTTCTGATAACTTATCTTCAACCAGATCCAGATCTACAGATTCACCCCACTCAAACTCTGCAGGGATGACTCTTCCATACCTTGAAGCTATGATCTTAAATCTTTCACCAAATTTACCATTTTCTATTGCAATAATAGTCTGTCTTGAAACATTTAGAGCCTCAGCAAGATCCTCCTGAGTTAGACGATGCGCAGCACGTAATTGACGTATTTTATTTTCCATTGTAAAGAGATACTACCATATAGTATATAAATCTTTACATAGAGTAAAGTTTTCTTTACAAATAGCTAAAAATAGGCAAAAATTAGATATCTTTCTTTATTTTAGAATGAGCAAGAACAAACCCATAATCACTCAAATCTAAAAAAAGAACGCCTGCCTCGAAATGAACTGCCTTATAGTAATGATTATCGATTATATCAAAAACGGCATTAAAAGCATAGCTTTTTTCAAGATCTATTTCAACCTTTTCTGATTTTCTTTTGCTTTCAATATTTCTAAGTTTTATCTTTTTTAAATCTTCAGGATCCTCAATTGTAATTCTCCGGCAACTGTCATTTATCAAATCAATCAGCTCTTCTTTTCTTTTTCTAATTTTTGCCTCGGTTTTTCTCTTAAAGATTCCCATTTAACTCAACATATAGTATAATTGAATCTATAAAAATATATCTCTGGGAGAAGAATTAAAATTGAATAACTTCCTAAAGTCACCTCCGCGAATAAATGGAAAGGCAAGCGGAGCTTGGCACCTGTTTTTCTTTTTTGATTAAACTTTTTTCTTTTTGAACAAACTTTCTGAAAAAGAAAAAAAGTTTATGCGGGAGACAGGATTCGAACCTG
>SKZM01000131.1 GCA_007127385.1 Methanosalsum sp. | reverse complement strand
GATGTATCTTCATATACCTGAACAGTAGCCTTTTCTTTTTCAATTCTGATTACTTCACCCATCAGTCCTTCATGTCCGACTTTAACCACATCATACATTTTTGGTTTAATGCCGATAACAGTGACAACGGGTCCTGCAACACGATAAATTTTACCTTTCATTTCCACAGATCTACACCTACCGATTGTTTTATTTTCTCCCGTAGATTTGAACTTTCCCCAGTACCTCCAAGGGTTACTACCGTGGGTTCAACTGATTCATTTAATTTTTTTCTTAAGGTTTCCGGTAGCTTATTAAGGTCATTTTCATGCATTATAAGAATACCAACTTTTGGATCTTCAAGAATACTTTTAACTACATCTTCAAGTCCATCTTCTTTAACTTCATAAACTTTTCTGATACCAGCCAGTCTGAACCCGGTAACAAATTCACCATCTCCAACAACAGCTAACTCCATCAAATCACCAACTGGTTTCTAATTGTTTCGTCAGGAAGCCCTGCCGATTTTCCTCGAACAACTATACGTAAATTGTTCACTTCATTGTTCTTAGTGAGTATATAATACATTATTGTAGCTATAGAAAGAGGATTAGCATGGGCAAACTTTCTTGCATAGGTCAGAGCATATTTTTTCAGGCTTGTTTCCACAGATATTAAAGATTTCATATCAGGATCAACAACATCTGATATTTTATCCCATATAGAATATTTCTTCAACTCATCTATAAATTCTTCAAATGAGAGTGGAACCAGTTTTCTGATATCATCCATATCAAACACAAGACCATTATCTATCATCATATCCAGGATCTCGTCTTCTGGAAGATTTTCTTTTTTGGTTCTAAAAAGTGTGATCAGATTTCTTACATCAATTTCAGTCTGGACGAATTGTAAAAATAATTTGAATTCCTTAGTTTTAGTTTCAGATACCGCATAATAAAGTTGATCATAATACATTTTATCAAGCATATTTTCAACATCTGAGAGATTTGTACCATCAAACTTTTTCAGTATTGAGTAATAGGAACTATCTGAAAACGCTTCCACAACCTCTTCTACCGATTCTTTCTCTGCCAGACCGGATAAAAACGTATAAGTATACTCTCCTGCAGAAACCAGATTTTCTTTTATCTCACCTGGTGAAGCGTTCATCTGTTTTCCACGAAGGATCGTTTTTATATTCCAGACATCAAACTTTCTCAGATATTCAGTTATCAGATACTTGGGTTCATCCTCTGAGATATTGATTAATTTTGTAAAAGATTCTGCTAGATTTCGATTCAGTGCATGCTCAATAAGATCTGCACCTTCATATGTCTGTGCCAGCTGATCAACATCCTCTTTATATGCTGATTCCTGAATAAACCGTGCAATTTGATCGATTTCCATATTCATAAGTCTGGGATACGTCTCCTTTGGAAAAAGATAACTCTTCATTCCACGTACACGGGCATTAAGATAAGAATAATTAGCAGTACCTCTTCTACTACCCTTTATGTGCCGTGTTCCAAGCAACCCATTCCAGCTGCGTTTTAATGTATCCAAAAACGACATTTAAACTCACCCAAACAAAATATCAGATATTTCTTTTAAAGAGCGTTCATTTACTTCTTTGAGGATAGATTCATATGTATAATCCAGACGCACGGTTCCATCTTCGTTCTCAATGATAACGCCTCCAATACAATCGATATTGCCGGCATATTCAAGAGAGGTTAATTTTTTGACAAGGGTTTCAGATTCCTTATTGGAATAAACTTTTGTACCGTTCTTTTCTTCCCCTTTTAATATTGTCTTTAAATATTCCTCTTTTTTAGATGGAGGTAGCTTGGACAGAGAATTTAATGCCTTACCATAAACTTCATCAGGCATCTCTTTCTTGACATTAAGAATGATGCGTTTTACGTCCAGTTTTGCACTGGAAAGCTCCTGCTTGCGCAAATTCTCAATATCCTCTTCAGCTTTTACGAGTCTATCTCCCCTAAGCTTTTTTGCAGTTTGTCTTGCTTCATCTAGTATTCTGGCTACTTCCCTATCTGCTTCTGAATTTATTCTGTTGACTTCTTTATTGGAAGCATCCATTATATCATTAATAACTGGTTCAAGACCCATTCTATCACATCCTAAATAAATTAAAGGGTATGATAACCCTTTAAAATCTCACTCCGTCTCAGGAGGAGATTATCAGTGCAGCAACCAGGCCAAAGATAACAATAGACAACGATGACCGGCTGGTGGTGTTATCCTACGATAATCAGTGCAACAACCAGGCCAAAGATAACAATAGCTTCTGGTATAACTGTCAGAATCAGACCTTTACCAAACAGGGCTTCATTCTCAATCATTGCACCTACTGCTGCACTTCCGATTTCTCTCTGTGCAAGAGCAGTTGCGATTGCTGAAATTCCAACAGCCAGAGCTGCACCGATTGCTTTCCATCCTTCAGGGTTAGTCCATATGCTAGGTTCTACCATTGTTCAATTCCTCCTATTTTATGTAGTGGTTTTTATTTTAAAATGTATCCAAACGGTTTATATTTTCTGCCCCCGCCTTCGTAGAATTTTGTGAAAAATTCCACGTACTGCAACCTGATTGCATGCAAACCAGGGGCAACTATACTCAGGACTGTATTTAATGCATGTCCTAATATTAATATGATTATTGCAAATATCGTCAACAGTCCAAATGTATCTGGCATCACCATCTCAAAAGATATCATGTTGATGGTTGATGCTATGTATATATGGGACAATCCCACTGCAGCAACACGCGTATATGAGAGCGTATTGCTGAAGAATGAGGGAATTTCAACAGGTCCCTGTATACCCTCACCTTTAAACAGCATTGCAAGGCTTATGACCAGTACTATTACACCATATGTCATTGCAATGTATCCCAGGTATCCAAGAGCCAGCAGAAGGAAAGATATCTGAAGTACAACCCAGCTACCTTTCTCAAATACAGCTTCCATGAAACCGTGGTTTCTGTTTACTTTCATAAATCCAAGAAGGTATCCCAGATTAATATGCAGCAATCCTATAATTACGGACAGCACAAGAATCGTGTCCACGACATATTGCCTGTGCAATGGATACGTAATCATTTCATTGCTTATTGGCGAGGTGAATAAATCCACTGTGACAAATCCCGGAATCAATCCAGCCTTAAATGCACCATCGGAAGTAAAGTAGCCTGCTAACGGGAAACCAAATATTTCCATATATAACAGACCGAATAGAAGTGAGAATATCTGACAGTATATAAGTACTATCATAAGTGATTTTACAGACTGAACATTCACATACTTGTATATAGTATATGCAATAGCCAGCAACAGCAGGGAATAACCCATGTCACCGAGTATCATTCCGTAAAACAGTGGAAATGTGAAAAAGATAACAAGTGTAGGATCAAGTTCTTTATATTTTGGCCTTGAAAATAGGTCTACAACTACCTCAAAAGGTTTCACCAACCTGTGATTATCGTATTCAGTTGGGGGTTCTTTTGGTGCAGCAGATCCAAAATCCTTTTCGTCCAGCTTGGAAACGTGTACGTGTCCATCGGTGGATTCCTCAAGGGATTGTTCAAGAAGATAATAGTCCTGTGAAGGCACCCATCCATCGATCACAAATGTATGTTCAGATGTAGCAATTCGAAGAGGGGCTTCAAGTTTTTCGTTCTCTATCGAGAGCTTGTTCTCACTTGCCAGTATAAAATCAGAATACTTTTCCTTAAGGGAAAATATTTCTTCATCCGTAGTTTCAATTTTGGCCCTCAGCTTTTCAATATCTCCATCGATCTGAACTATAATTTTAGATGGAAGACCTTTGATTTCTGGAATTTTGAGTTCCTTGAATGCACGACTGGAAAGGAGTTTGGATATTTCCTCCTCGTACTCTTCCTGTACAAAAAGGGCTATTGTGGAAGTCCTGGAATCTGTGAACAGTTCATATTTGTGAGTGATTTTTTCAACTTCTGGCTCAATGTTTATTCCAAGTGTTCCTACAAAGACCGATATATTTGCATAATCCCTGTACAGATCAAGGTCCAGTGGTATACCGG
>SKZM01000046.1 GCA_007127385.1 Methanosalsum sp. | reverse complement strand
TGTATCTTGATGATATAATGGATGATGTTACACTATTCGATACAGGTTATGCATTATTGTTGAGTAATGATGGAGTCATAATTACCCATCCAATTGACAAAGATTTAATGGGGAATCATAATATTGGTGATTTTGAAGGGGAAGCATTTACTCAGATACAAAGAGATGTCCGAAACGGTGTTTCCGGTCAAGTTGAAGCAATAAGTCCTGTTACTGGTGAAAATGTAGTTTATTCTTACGAAACAATAGAAACTGGTGATTATGCAATATTAACTGTAGTTCCAGAAAATGAGATGCTGGCTGGTGTTTATTCACTTCAGACACAGATTATTACTATCTTCGTAATTGCTGTTGGTTTGATGGGTATCTTAAGTTACTTTGCTGTGGGTTCAATCGCAAATCCAATGCGTGCAGCTGCAACCCGGGCTGAAAAAATATCAAACGGTGATCTTACAGGCCAGGTGGACAATAAATTCTTTGGTCGCAAGGATGAGGTTGGAATACTTGCAACTTCCTTCCACCAGATGATGGAAAACCTGAACTCACTTGTAAGGGGTATCAAAACAAGTGCTGATGATACTTCATCAAAGGCTCAGGAGATGTCTGCTACCTCCGAACAGACAACTGCCTCTGCAAACCAGATTGCTGATACTGTCTCTGAGATCTCTAAAGGTGCACAGACCCAGTCTGCAAAGATCGAGGAAGTTGCCCGGGCAATGAATGATATGAATCAGAGTGTTCAGGATGTTGCTGAGAATGCACAGAAAGCATCTGAAAAATCAGAAAATACTGCAATACAGATTCAGAATATCGGTGAATCTTCACAGGAATTGCTCAGAAAGATGAGTGGAATCCAGAAGTCTTCTGATGATACTTCTGAGGTTGTTTCTCAGCTTGACCAGAAGTCCACTGAGATCGGTAAGATTGTCAATCTGATCACAAGTATTGCAGACCAGACCAACCTTCTTGCACTCAATGCTGCTATTGAGGCTGCAAGGGCAGGTGAGCACGGACGTGGATTTGCTGTTGTTGCAGATGAGGTCAAGAAACTTGCAGACGAATCCGGTTCTGCTGCAAAACAGATTGAGAGGCTGATATCTGAGATACAGGCAAGTACCCAGAATGCTGTTGATTCGATGGGCCAGAGCAAAACCGAGATTGAGACCGGTGCAAAATCTCTTGATGAAACTGTAAAGGCAATTGAGAATATTGTCAGTGATGTAACTGAGATTTCCAGAATGGTTCAGGAAATTGCAGCTGCTGCCCAGGAACAATCTGCATCCATTGAAGAAGTGACAGCTTCTGTGGAAGAGGTCTCTTCCATATCCCAGGAATCTGCTGCAGGAACCCAGGAAGCTTCAGCTGCAGTTGAAGAACAGACTGCTTCCATGCAGGAAATCTCCAATGCAGCCCAGCAACTGGCTGAAATGGCTGATAAACTTCAGAAAGATGTTGAATATTTCAAAGTCAACGCATCTGAAGATAAGAAGGAAGAATAAATAAGGGTTGTATCAATAACCCTTATATTTATTTTCGGAGGAATTGAATGACTCAGACTACTCCTAAAAAAGAAGAGAGTGAATCCGGTGATGATCTGCTCCAGCTGGTTGTATTCCAGCTTGGCGGAGAGGAGTTCGGTGTTGATATCATGCAGGTACAGGAGATCATTCGCATGCCTGATACGACCCGTATCCCCCGGGCACCTGATTATGTAAAAGGCGTCATTAATCTTCGTGGAAAGATAATCGTTGTTATTAACCTTGATACCAAGTTTGGGATCGAGTCCAAGGAACTGGATGAGGATTCTAGGATTATTATTATTGAAGTAGGAAACAATATCATAGGCATGGTTGTAGACTCTGTGAGTGAGGTAACCCGTCTTCCAGCTTCAAATGTTGAGAAGGCACCTGAAATTATCACATCCAAGATCAAAGCAGAGTATATTATGGGTGTTGGAAAGCTTGATGAACGGCTCCTGATCCTGCTTGACCTTGAAAAAGTGCTAGGGGACGAGGAAGTTGCCGAAGTTTCTGAAATAAAAAAATATGTTTAATGAACATTTAGATGAAATGGAGAGATTGCTATGGCAAAAATAATGATTGTGGATGATGCAGCATTTATGAGAATGGTGATCAAGGATATTCTGACAAAAAACGGACATGAGGTTGTTGGCGAAGCAGTTGATGGCTTGGATGCTGTCAACAAGTATGGAGAATTGAAACCTGAACTGGTGTTTCTGGATATAGTAATGCCAAATATGGAAGGAATTGATGCATTGAAGAAAATTATTGAGATGGATAATAATGCAAAGGTTGTGATGTGCTCTTCAATTGGTCAGCAGTCTGTTGTCACAGAAGCTATCAAAGTTGGGGCCCAGGACTTTATAGTTAAACCATTCGATGCTTCAAAAGTTCTTGAAGTTGTGAACAAAGTGATCTAAATTATGGGTATATATGACAATAGATGTTATTGTTGTTGATGATTCCGCTTTCATGCGCAAGGTGATCTCGGATATCCTGAATAAAGATCCTGAAATAAACGTTGTAGCTACTGCCAGAAATGGCAGGGATGCAATAGAAAAGATTGAAAGGTTGCATCCTGATGTTGTTACACTGGATGTTGAGATGCCTGTACTTAATGGTCTTGATGCACTTGGATATATAATGAGCGAGTGTCCAACACCGGTTGTAATGCTCAGTTCAGTTGATGAAAGGGCAGCAGAAATTACACTTACAGCATTTGAGTATGGTGCAATTGATTTTATACAGAAGCCATCTGGACGTATCAACCCGGATATTTCTGCTGTGGGTGATGAAATCTGTTCCAAAGTAAAGACTGCAGCATACGTTGATATGAATAAACTTGACTTCATGGAAGAACATGTTCGAAACAATTTAGGGAATCAGGGGTCTGAAAGTACAAAGAAGGATAAAAAATCTGAAAATTTATCATTCCCTCCTGAAAAACCACATATCAACAAAAAGATCCTTGCAATAGGCTCTTCTACAGGAGGACCGCGTGCACTGGAACAGATCATTCCCCGGCTTCCTGCAGACTTTCCCGCTGCAGTGCTGGTAGTACAGCATATGCCTGCCGGGTTTACTGCTTCCTTTTCAAAAAGGCTTGATTTACATTCGATGCTTAAGGTAAAAGAAGCAGGGAATGGAGACATTGTAAAAGAAGGAGAAGTTCTGGTTGCACCAGGTGATTTTCATATGGAGATCACAGAGCAGAAAATAAATGGTGTGATCCAGGGTGTAGTAAAACTGAACAAAAACCCCCGGGAAAAAGGTGTAAGACCTTCGGTAAATTATCTTTTTAGGTCCATTGCTCCAATATATGGCTCAAATATTGTTACACTAATACTGACAGGAATGGGCAATGATGGTCTTGAAGGAGTTAAATCCATTAAAAAAAGGGGTGGAAGATCTGTAGTTGAGGATGAACTATCCTGTGTGGTCTACGGTATGCCAAAGGCGGTTGTAGAAAGTGGACTTGCAGATAGCATAACACCTCTGGATAATATTGCAGATGAAATAGTTCAGATGTTTAATAATAAATGCAGGGGCAGTCGGAATTGAATACAGACCAAATTTATATTATATTTCCGTAACAGGAGAAATAATCTATGAGTATGTCCGAATACAGTGAAATCTTCAAGACAGAATCTGATGAACACCTTCAGCAGCTGAATCAGAATCTTCTGGAACTTGAACAGGATTTCAGTAATATTGATAATATTAATGTAATGTTTCGTGCAGCGCATACACTTAAAGGTATGTCTGCCACTATGGGTTATACAAGAATTGCCGACCTTACTCATGAGATGGAAAATCTGATGGATCGGATAAGAGGGCGGGAGTTGGAGCTTAACCGGGAGATAATAGATATTCTGTTTCAATGTCTTGACTGCCTTGAAATGTTGATAGAAAATGTAGATAACGATGAAACAATTGATACCTCTGATCTGATCTCCATAATTAAATCTGCAGCTTCTGGAACATCGAGCGGTGATCTCATCCAGGATAAGGGTGTGGAAGATAATTCCATGGATATTGATGGGGT
>SKZM01000214.1 GCA_007127385.1 Methanosalsum sp. | reverse complement strand
ATGTTAGAGAGGAGAATATGATTTTCATGAAATTTTAAAAATATCTTCAAGTCAATAAACTAAGGATCAGATAATTACAACAATCCGGTTTTATCAATAATTATATTATGATTAATAATGTTTATCTATATCTGCTGGATGAACCTGAATATTAGATCTACTGAAACTTAACATGAGGAAAATTCATGAGTTATCAACAAGAGATGGAAGAAAAAAAAGAGTTTTTAAAAAACGCAAGATGCTGTGACTGCTTTTTTGTTGAACGAAGAAGAAACCGTGCGTATTGTACAAGATATCCGGAACCGATAGAAAGATACTATGTTGGTAGAAAATCAATTGAACTGGTTCCTTTAAAGGATAAAGGTACGACATTTTGGTGCGGTGAGTTTATTCCAAAGTAAAGGAATGTATTCAATAAACATGATTCTTCCATAAATAAGGATTTTTAGGACGCCGGGGTTGGGATTCGAACCCAAGCACCCCAGAAGGGGAAACAGGTCTCGAGCCTGCCGCGTATAGACTCCGAAGCATGTGTTTATGTGCCGTTGGATTAGTCCGCTCTGCCACCCCGGCATTGCCGATATGAGAGTTCCTGTGTATTTATATAGTTATCGAAAAGGTTCAGTAATCAAACAGTCTGGACTGATTGCTACTTTCTGTATTCTGTGCTCTCATCTGTTTTTCTTTTTCCGGCAGTTCTATCCATCCATATTTTCCTCCACCACCGGCGTTTATGATCAGTTCCCCATTTCTGAAAGCTGAAATGGCGTTTACGATCTTTTCATCAACAATTTTAAGTCTTTCAATGTCTGTGTCCAGCAAGACTGCAACTTCACTGCCAAACTCAGTGATTAGTCTGCTCCATGCCTGTTGAACTCCTTTTGTATGGATACTTGAATGGCCCAGTGCCATCATGATAATTTCTGAGAGGGGAATAAGATGTATATAATCCGGGCGATGACCGGGGTGCAGAGGAGCATCAAAATCGGCAAGTTCATTTATTCTGTCGTATACTCCTTTTTTTATCTGTCCCCTGTCTTCAGGACATCTCCAGTTATTTTCTTTTGCAGATTCCAGTGTAAAATTTTGGAAACAGCGGGTACAGGCAGTTTGATTATATTTACCTTCCTCTGGATAGAATCCTACATTTAATGTTGCTCTGTACTTGTTCTTCCTGAGGATTGCAGACTTTATTCCATCAAAACTTATTTCAGGTACGTTGAATTGTGTAAACTCTCTGGCAAGTTTATTTGGCCATGGTGAATGGGCATCAGAGTTTGTCAGGAAGGTCAGTTTATGAAGTTCCTTTATCCTATCTGCATAATCACTATCAGCGCTTAGACCAAGTTCGAGAAATGATATGTAGTCTGTCATATCTTTATAGCAGTTCTGAAGAGAATCATGTGCTGCATAGATGGCAGTCCAAGGTGTGAATGCATGTGAGGGACCGATGAGTGCTTCTACATCTTTCCCGATTTCAGCTATTTCGCATCCATCCATCTTAACAGAAGGGCGCCCGTCTGAGGCTAAATTTCCCTGCTTTCCAATTCGTTCTGCAAGCTCTTCAGCCTTGGAAATTGAAGGAAGTATAAGCAGATGATGTACCCTATTGATGTCTTCTATTTCAGTTGTGAGAACAAAACAGGTATTTTCGATCTTTATGGTTGAATTATCAGTGGCTACGTTTTTGATCTCTTCAAGCCACATTGGATGAAGGCAGTCACCGGTTCCTACCACATCGATTCCCTTTTTTGCTGCTTCAGTTCCAATAGTATTCAGGTCCATACTTTTTGAAGTTGCCATAGAATACTTTGAATGTATATGAAGATCTGCATTTATTATCATATGACCCTCATCCGATATATCTGAGGTCATCTTCCTGTATCATCTTTTGTTGCTCTTTTTCCATTAATTTGGCAACAATCTTCTCCATTTCTTTAGCTCTTTCTTCAAGAGGTCCGGCATCCACTTCAAAGTCAAAAATATTACAAAGGACCTTTAACAGTGACTGTGAACTTTTCGGATCTACAATGTATCCCGAGGTCATACCCATAAGACAGGCAGCATCTATATTCCTGAATTTGCTAAGTCCGAGAAGCAGACCGGAAGCACCTACAATTCCGCCACCCGGCTCACCTTCTTTGAAGGTGACACCTGCATCTTTCAACTCATCGATCATAGAAGGATTGTTCACAGCGCATATTACTTCATCTTTATACGTTAACTGGCCTGTAGGAAAGCCTCCAAGAGTGTATATTCTTTCAACTCCAAACTCTTCAGCTATGTCCAGATATACATCACATAATTCATAATGTCCATCTGTTGTGGTACTCTGATGGTCGCCTACCAGTATGAGGATGTCTCTCTGATCTGATCTGCAGACATGTATCTCATTATTTACAAGTCGAATTGTGTTATCGTCATCGACAATGACCTGTGGGGGGAAATGAGGAGAATAAAGTTCTATCAGTTTCTCGGAGTCTATTTCTTCAATTAAGTGCTCTGCAACAAGCTTGCCGACATGACCAACACCTGGAAGGCCAACTATTAAAATCGGATTATTAAGCTCAATATCCTCCACCAGTTTGACAACTTTTGTCTCATTCATAACTACTTTCTCTCCTGTATCTTGGCCTTTCTTCGATATTTACCATATGGATCAAGTGGTGAAAATTTAGCCGGGCCCGGTATGACCGTTTTTTCGCCACATACCTGGCATCGGTTATTCAGGGTATATCTGCCGCACTCCCTGCATCTGAGAATTTTCTGACCCACAGTCCATCACGCTTTTGCTGCTGTGTCGATGTGCCGATGGAATACACCCTTACCACCAGCATCATTCATATTATCAATTGCAATCTGTGATGCTTTTTTGAGTATAGATTCAGCAGTTTTATAATCAGGAGCCGTTACTTTTATTCGGTATCTTGGAGCTCCGATATAACTGATATCGATTTTTACATCTTCCTGCTTGATCTGAGTTGCAGCACTGAGTGATTCTTTTATACTGTCAATCCCGCTTGGATGGGATGTTGTGAGATCAACATATCCTGTAATGTTCACAAAGGGGAGCTTGATATTCTCTTGGGCAATTTTTATAATACTGTCTTTCAGTTTTTTGTTGATATCGATTTCTCTGAATGCTTCAGATCCATTGATCGCAGCTTCCTCAAAGGCAGAATATGCACTTCCAAAATAATCATAAAACTGGTTCAGTAGGGAGTCAATAGCTGCTTTGTCTGTATTTGTTTCCTCAGCAGCAAACTGTAGCCACTTGGCAGCTTTTTGCTCGTTTTTCCATTCCTGGATCTTCTCGCGCCTTTGATGTTCGTTTACATCTTTAAGGGAGAGGTCTATGTGTCGTCTTGTGGGATCTACATTGAGGACCTTACAGACAATCTTTTGACCTTCTCTGACATGATCCCTTACATACTTGACCCAACCGGCCTTGATTTCAGATATGTGTATAAAACCTTCTTTTTGGTCATATTCCTCTAATGTGGTATATGCACCAAAATCGGTTACATTTTTTACAGTGCATACTACCAGTTCACTGCTTTCTGGCCATCTGTTTTGATCCATTATTAATCACTTCATTGTTTATTCCAGAACTTCCAGTATATGAGTTGTGATTGTGGATTTTCCACCTGTTGGCTCCGCAAGGGTTCTTCCACATACAAGACAGGTTATCTTACTGCTTGCACTGCCAAAGATAACCTGTTCATTTTCACAATCGTTGCATTTTACTCGCAGGAATCTACTTTTTGGGGCATCCATTTATATTTCACTCCTTGAATTCAAACTTCTTTGCTCTAAAACAGGGTCTCTGATGAGATTTATTGCACACTGAACAGCGATATTTCAGTGCAATTCTCTTGGTTGGTTTTTCTCCTGCAGGAACCTTTGAGAACTTTCCACTGTTTCCAATTCCCTGCTGTCTTTTCTTCTGTCTTGTAATCCGTGTCATAGTGGATGCTCTACCTTTTTTGACCCTTTCTGCAATATGTTCTGTGTGCTTTTTACAGAATGGGCAATGTGTTTTAAATCTTTTTGGAATTTTCATGACCTACACCTGTACATTATTGTATT
>SKZM01000096.1 GCA_007127385.1 Methanosalsum sp. | reverse complement strand
TTTTTAATCAATTCTTTTTTATCTGGACTCTCTACCATATTTTCACCAGGGTTCTTTTTTAACTCCAATTAAATAGCCTACTATATTTGTAACTACATGTAATACCGGGGTAATGACCAGTACCGCAATTATTATCTCTGTGGAAAAGTTTGCTATGAACCAATCAGTAGCAAGTATGTATGTTAAGGCCCAAGCACCCAGAACAAAATCCAGCTGGTCAATTACCGGCAGGGGTGCTCCGCGTCTTAATCCCAGTCTTCTCTTGAAGAAGCTCATGAACATATCTCCACATAGAGCTCCAATGGAGAGTGATAGTATCACCAGCAATGAACCTGTCATATCAGGACCAAAAGACGGAAGCTGAACCTCCAGAATGGTTATATTCCTGGCTGTTAATGCTGTCTGCAAAACACCTGTTAAAAGTCCGCAAAGTATTCCGACGGCAAGACCTCTATATGTTTTTCCGTCACCAAGTATTCTCCGTCCGTCCCGGAGATATTTGCCATGGTCTATTGGTCTTCCTCCTCCAAATACTGCAGCTATGGGATTTGGTATATAGGCTGGAAGCATCATCCAGATCGCAATTATAATAATCTGTAATATATATAGCAGGTCCATTTTCCTGAAAATGAACGTTATTACTATTTAAGGTTCTCTGTAACGTATTGCCGCGACAAAAACTTTTATAGCATGAAGTCGCGATGGTAGGTTATAATTTGATTTAATACTTTGATCTATTTCAGGCAAAAGGATTTTCCCATATGAATCGGATAAATGGCATAATCAATTTCAGCAATACCATTCTGGCAACAGTTTTTCTAATGGTTTTGCTATCACTGTTGTTGCTTGTTGGTTTGCTTACTCCGCTTATTTTCAGACTGGCTACAGGGGCAGAAATGAGCCTGGATGCGGATTATTTCAATGCCAGAACTGCGATTCCGACCCTGATCCTTGTTATATTGCTGAATATATGTGCTCTCCTGGTATATGCGGGTCCGTTAAAAGCACTGGCAGTAGCTGCAGGTGGAATTTTCCTGTCCGCGATATCATATATTGTTTCTCCTTTTTCGAATGTGATCCTGGATGTATCTATCCCGATTCTAGGTGTTGCAACAGGTGCCCTTATAATTTCTATGTTATACAGTGGTACAGGTGTTTACAGGGGATCGGCTAGTGGTGTCAGCGATCTGAAAATGAAGGTTAGAAAACTTGGACCCCATGTAATTCATCTGGGTGTTGTTCTAATACTTCTTGGAGTAGTTATCAGTTCAGGTGCAAAGGTTGAAGAATCCGGTGAATTTTCTCTCGATGTTGAAGGAACTCTTGAGAAACAAAATTATATTATCAAAATAACCCAGATGGATTCCTATTATGAAGGAGCCCCATACAATAACTATCCAGCCTCATCTTATGTAACTGATATTTATTTTGATATATATTCAGGGAATGAATATTTTGATACAGGTCATGTGAGGTATATAACCGATTTCAAATGGGGTCAATCATATACTACTACATATATTCATAGAAGTATAAGTGAGGAGATCTTTATTGCTCCAAGGGCAATTGATGTAGCAGATGAAAAGGTGAGCCTTTATGTTCGCACTGTACCTTTTATCTCGTTTGTATGGATTGGAATGGTCCTGCTGGGAATAGGGATTTCTATGATTCTTCTAGCAGAAAAGAAGCTGAAATTAAAAGAAGTCCGAAATTCTTCTGAGCTGAAAATAAAAAGAAATAACTAGATATGTTGAAATTAAATATCTGTACATAACTGCAAACAGAACGATTTATGGATGCTGATAGTAAATGAGTCTAGATATTAATATTGGAATGATTGCCATATGGCTTTCCCTGATAACAGGATTTGGTGCTCTTCTGTATTCCACAGCGTTCTATTTGAATCGTGATCCTGATGCAGAATCCAGATCTTATCTGATGGAGACGCTATGTTTATGTCTTCTAAGTTTTTCAGTTATTCTCCTTACATACTATCTTTTCACGGTTAACGCAACATATAATTATGTATTTCAGCATTCAAGCATGGATCTTGAATGGTATTACAGGATTTCTGCGTTATGGGCAGGCCAGGAAGGTTCTCTTCTCCTGTGGGCCTGGATGATTTTTATTATGTTGTTTGCCTTTAGCCGCCTGGATTCAGTGAAGAATTTTGAAAATATTCAGATCATAGCTGCATCAAGGCTCATATTACTGCTGGTCACATCTGTATTTTTAGTACTGCTTGTAATTAAGAATCCTTTTTCAATGTATCACATGGTGCCAGGCGGGATGGTTGAACTCACAGGCTGGAATCCTTTTGTATATGCTTATGATGTGCCATATGGGCAGGGTATGAATCCACTTCTGAGAAATCCATGGATGGCAGCGCATCCTCCTGTTCTTTTTGTAGGCTATGCTGCATTTACATTTCCTTTTGCACTTGCTGCCGCAGGTTTGTATTTAAGGGACAACAGCTGGATAAACCTCTCAGCTGTCTGGATGCGGATATCATGGCTGTTCCTGACATTAGGGATTGGTCTTGGCGGCTTCTGGGCATATGAGGTACTTGGATGGGGTGCATGGTACTGGACCTGGGATCCGGTTGAAACGTCCTCGCTGATCCCCTGGCTAACGTCTACTGCCTATCTTCATGCACATTCACGGGTAAAGCATTCAGAATACCGTGTACTGGTGCCTGTACTTGCAATATTTTCTTTTATATTTGTGATATTTGCAACCTTTGTAACCCGTAGTGGACTGTGGGCTTCTGTTCATTCGTGGCAGGATTTCAGCCTGAAGGGTATTGTTATTGCAGCTTTTTTACTGCTATTGATCATTATAAGTATCCTATTATTGGTACGTAATTATCTTGCAGACAATAGATCAAATATGGATTAATATGGATATGATTATTCCTCTATTAATTTACATTATTTTTTCAGGGTTTTTGTTGATCTGGGAATAAGCCCGACATATCCGTCTCGGTTCCACCTCTTATGCCACCTATAACCCATCATTTTCAAAATGTCTACCTTTTTGCAGGATTCTTCTACAGAATATCCCTCATATCTGTATCTCATGAATTTGATCCTGTCAGGAACCTTGACCATTTTTTCAACGTATTTGAGTCTTTTATCCAGATCATCCCTGCTCATTTTTTCATATTTCGAATCATTATTTATCTATGAAGATTGTATTTTGTTCAAACTAAGGTTCAGTTAATTTTGAAATCACTTATTGTGCCCTGAAGTTAGATTTAGAAGCATATTTATTTTAAGCCACAATAAATGAACCAAAAATTGATTTCTTATTACAGGAGAATATAGGATATGGCAATTCATCCAATAGAATATCGATACGGAACCGCTGAAATGAAATATGTGTGGGAAGAGGCTAACAGACTTGATAAGTTGCTGAATGTTGAAGCCGCTCTGGCTAAAGCAGAAGCCCATGTGGGTCTCATTCCTTCAGAAGCAGCTGATGAAATCTCAAAAGCGGTAAATTCGGTTGATCTGGACAGGGTCAAGGAAATAGAGGATGAAATACATCATGATATGATGGCAATAGTTCTTGCAATTTCTGAGAAATGTTCTGATGATGCAGGTAAATGGGTACATTTTGGTGCAACATCAAATGATATCCTGGATACTGCAACTGCGCTCCAGATAAAGGATGCTGTCAATATTTTTGAGAAAAAGCTGAAACGTCTTCTGGATGTTTTATTAAAGCAGGCTATGGATCACAAATATACTGTATGTGCTGGACGAACACACGGCCAGATCGGTGTACCTACTACCTATGGCCTAAAATTTGCCATATGGGCATCAGAGGTATCAAGGCATCTTGAAAGACTGGATCAGATGAAACCCCGCATAACAGTCGGTCAGATGACAGGTGCTGTTGGTACGCAGGCAGCTTTTGGAAAACAGGGAATAACCATACAGAAACTTACAATGGAGCATCTTGGTATTGTACCTGTAGATGTTTCCAATCAGATTATACAGCGTGACAGACATGCTGAATTTGTTATGTGGATGGCTAATGTGGTAACTACATTGGATAAGATTGGTATTGCTATCCGTACTCTCCAGAGAAG
>SKZM01000116.1 GCA_007127385.1 Methanosalsum sp. | reverse complement strand
GATTCGCAGTTGATGGTGATTCTCTGGACGGCACTGAAATAAGGGTAACGCAGGTGAATGCCAATGATCAGACCGTTGAAGGAATTTCCCACGATTATCTGGATATTTTCAGTGTGCAATATCACCCGGAAGCCCATGCAGGTCCTATGGATACTGAATGTTTATTTTTTGACAAAGTTATCAGGATTGCCGGAGGTGCAAAATAATGCCAAAAAGGAATGATATAAAAAAGATCCTGCTGATAGGTTCTGGACCTATCATGATCGGACAGGCAGCAGAGTTTGATTTTTCTGGAAGCCAGGCATGTAGATCACTTAAAGAGGAAGGTTATGAGGTAGTTCTGGTAAACTCAAATCCGGCAACTATCATGACAGATCCTGAAACTGCAGATGCTGTTTACATAGAACCCCTTGAAGCAAGGGTTATAGAAAAAATTATTGAAAAAGAACGCCCTGATGGTATTATCGCCGGGATCGGGGGACAGACCGGGCTTAACATGACCAGTGAACTGGCTGAGCTGGGTATACTTGATAAATACGGGGTAAAACTTCTGGGAACTTCTCTGGATGCAATAAGGGATACAGAAGACCGTGAACTATTCAAGCAGGCAATGGAGAGGATTGGAGAAAAGGTGCCTCGCAGCAAAGCTATTTCTTCCATAACAGATGCCGAAAAAATGATAGATGAGCTTGGACTTCCCCTGATCGTAAGACCTGCCTATACACTTGGTGGAGCCGGTGGTGGAATTGCCCGCACAAAAGATGAACTTCTCCAGATCGTGGAAAATGGACTTCGAAGAAGTCGTATCAACCAGGTCCTGATCGAAGAAAGTGTTCTTGGATGGAAGGAATTTGAATATGAGGTTATAAGGGATTCAAATGACACATGTATTGTGATATGTAATATGGAAAATATCGATCCAATGGGAATCCATACCGGTGAGTCGATGGTTGTAACCCCATCCCAGACCCTGACAGATAAGGAACATCAGACTCTCAGATCGGCTGCAATAAAGATCATTCGTTCTTTTGGGATAGAAGGTGGCTGTAACATCCAGTTCGCAGCAAAAGATGGTGAATACAGGGTTGTTGAGGTAAATCCCCGTGTTTCCCGCTCTTCAGCACTTGCATCCAAGGCTACAGGTTATCCAATTGCCAGAGTCAGTGCTAAAATAGCAGTTGGTATGAGGCTGGATGAAATATTGAATGATGTAACCAAGAAGACACCTGCATCATTTGAACCCACAATTGACTATGTTGTAACAAAAATTCCCAGATGGCCATTTGATAAATTCGTAACTGCTGATAAGACCCTTACCACATCAATGAAAAGTACCGGAGAGGTAATGTCTATCGGCAGGACGATCGAACAATCATTGCTCAAGGCAGTTCGTTCTCTTGATATCGATATAGATTTGGGGTCCGGTGACTGGGATAGAAATGAAATTATAAATTTGCTGAAAATACCAACCAGTGAAAGACTGTTTGTAATTTATAAAGCTCTGGAGACTGGATTTACAGTGGATGAAATCTGTGAAATGAGCAGTATAGACCCCTTCTTTATCCAGAAGATGAAGAATATTGTAGATGTTGAGAATGAATTTAGAAAATATTCTAATCTACCTGTCGAAGAGATTCCATCATCACTCCTTACAAAAGCCAAACGCATGGGTCTAACTGATTCACGCATTGCCGCACTTACAGATAAGAGCCGTGAGGAGATCAATGATCTAAGACGTAGTACAGGTGTCTCGGTGACCTACAAGATGGTGGATACATGTGCAGCCGAGTTTGCTGCAGCAACTCCTTATTATTATTCCTGCTATGAAACACAGTGTGAAGCAGAACCAACAGATCACAAAAAGATACTGATAATTGGTGCGGGCCCTATACGTATCGGTCAGGGTATTGAATTTGATTACTGTACAGTCCATGCGGTTTCTGCTATACGCAGTGAAGGTATTGAAACACATATAATCAACAATAATCCTGAAACAGTGTCCACAGATTATGATACTTCAGATAAACTGTTCTTTGAACCCATTACTCTTGAGGATGTAATGAATGTTATTGACCGAGAGCGTCCATATGGTGTACTGGTCCAGTTTGGAGGACAGACCTCTGTAAATCTTGCACTTTCACTTGAAAACGAGCTTAAAAGACGCCAGGACCTGGAAACTGTTATTCTTGGAACATCTCCTGAGAGTATTGATATTGCAGAGGATAGGGAAAAATTCAATCAGATGATGAACAAATTAGACATAAAACAGCCAGATGCAGGATATGCAACATCACATGAAGAGGCATTGAAGGTTGCATCAAGGATCGGATACCCTGTTCTTGTAAGACCCTCCTATGTACTTGGTGGCAGGGCCATGGAAATAGTTTATGACAGAAACGATCTTGAACGTTATATGCGGGAAGCTGTAAGAGTTTCTCCAGAGCATCCGATTCTGATTGATGATTTCCTTGAAGGTGCAATTGAGATTGATGTGGATGCTGTATGTGATGGAAAGGATGTCCTTATAGGTGCTATCATGGAGCATATAGAAGAAGCCGGAGTTCATTCCGGGGACTCAGCCTGTGTAATCCCACCTCAATCATTGTCTGAAGATACCTTATCCACGGTCCGGGAATATACCCGCAAGATAGCTCTTTCACTGGATGTAAAGGGTCTGATCAACATTCAGATGGCTAAAAAAGGAGATGATATATATGTTCTGGAAGCAAATCCCCGTTCAAGCAGAACAATTCCTTTTGTTTCCAAAGCAGTTGGATTGCCTCTAGCAAAAATAGCTGCTCAGGTTATTATTGGCCATACTCTGAAAGATCTTGGATACACTCAGAAAAAGGAACCCTCTGTAAACCATGTTTCTGTAAAAGAGGTTCTGTTACCATTTGATAAACTTCCGGGTGCAGACCCGGTACTGGGTCCCGAGATGAAGAGTACAGGTGAGGTTATGGGCATTGATTATAGCTTCGGGCTGGCCTTCTTTAAGGCACAGTTGAGTGCTGAGAACCTTTTACCACTTGCCGGTAAGGTATTCATGTCCATCAGGAATGAAGATAAGGAAAAGATGGTGGAAGTTGCAAAGAAGATGCAGAAAGTAGGACTGGAGCTTATGGGTACCCGCGGCACATCTAACTATATGTCAGAACATGGAATTGAGATGGAGACCATCAAGAAAGTTCATGACGGCAGTCCCAACGTAATCGATATGCTCCGGAGAAATGAAGTTTCTCTTATCATAAATACTCCTACAAGCAAACAGGCACGAAAGGACGGCTACCAGATACGCAGAGCGGCTGTTGATTTCAGGGTTCCATACATTACCACTGTCCAAGCTGCAATTGCAGCAGCCGAGGCAATGGATGCCATGAAAAACGGTGACATTATAATTAAATCGGTAAACGATTATAACCGGGAAGTATTGCAGGGAAGTTATAAGCAATAGAATTAATGATGGCTTAAAATGAGTTGCATTAAAGCACCCTGATAATTTATATTATATATGTACCACAACACATACAGGAATTTTATGAGTTTAAAGGATTAGGATTTGATATTATGGTAAAAAAAGCAGTACTGGCATACTCCGGGGGTCTTGATACCTCAGTATGTATTCCCCTTCTGAAAGAGAGATATGATTGCGATGAGGTAATCACAGTTGCAGTTGATGTCGGACAGCCTAAAGAGGATCTGATGAAGGCCGAAGAGAAGGCCCGAAAGATCAGTGATAAACATTATACCATTGATGCACGTGAGGAGTTTGTCAACGAATATATATTTCCTCTGATAAAAGCCAATGGGGATTATGAGGGCTATGTGATGGGTACCTCTATAGCACGTCCTTTGATTGCGAAAAAAGTAGTAGAGATCGCCAGAAAGGAGGATGCATCTGCTCTTGCACACGGATGTACCGGTAAGGGCAACGATCAGCTCAGGTTCGAAGCTGTTTTCAGGCTGACAGACATGGAAGTGATCGCCCCTATGAGGGATATGAATCTTACCCGAGAGTGGGAAATAGAATATGCAAAAGAACACGGCATACCTGTCACCGCAACATCAGAAAAGCCATGGAGTGTAGATGAAAATCTCTGGAGCAGAAGCAT
>SKZM01000150.1 GCA_007127385.1 Methanosalsum sp. | reverse complement strand
GTCAGAATGATCTCCTATCGCCAGGAGCTTGATCTGTTCAGGGGGTTTCTTCACAGTTCTGTCCATTTTTGCGATCAGGATGACCATGAAAGCATTTCCCTGTTCAGCAAATCTCATCATCAGAGTAAAAAGAAATGCAGTGATCAGGATTGCAATAAGTGCATAAATATACAGATTTTTATCGATTTTTTCCTCATCTTCCATATTATATTCTCACTGAATTCTAAAATCACACTTCATTTTCACTGCATTGCTTTTATTGATTTCTTGTTGAGTAGCATGCTTTAATTAAAAGTGAAATGAAATAGTTCCCGTATCTCTTCAAAATCCAAGCCTGTCCATTTCTTCAAGAATAACAATACTAAAATCAGTAAAGTACTGTACACCACTTGTCCAGGTAGCTATCATCATGGCATCCTCTATTTCCTGACGTGTGGCACCAAATTTTTTTAACCTTTCAAGGATCTTAGTTGCACTTTCAGCATTGTTTTTGGAACATGCTATTGAAAATGAGATGAGGTGCTTTTCTTTCATTGGCAGCCCATTCTCTCGCTCTGACCATATGGCTTTGTACAGCTCAGATATCCCTGCTGCAAAATCATCATCTACCCGCTGGGCATACCTGACAGCTCTGGGCATAAATCCCTTTACCTCTTTTACTCCTTCTGTATTTTCAGTCATAACTATCACCTGATCATTTTGTCAGTACACAATATAAGATTTTCTATGAATTATGGGTTACATGTTCGATTTTTTTATTCATTCAATTTAATTACAAAAAAAAATTAATTGATTGTAACAAAATGTATATATAGTACATTGCACCTATTTGAGGTGGGAGTTGGTAACAGCATATACACTAGTATTTGTTACATCAATCTCAAATATATAAATTAGTTCCAAGAGTAGGGGTATTTTAATGAAAGCGTTAAAAAATTGTCCAAAATGCAGTTCTGAATTAAAGATCGTGGAGAGTGGTGAAATTCAGGTTTGCAATGTATGCAGGTACTGGACCAAACACGGTACTGCAAGAATTGATTCGATAATGATTTTTGCCTGAGGTGATAATTAATGAAACAAGTCAATCAGGTCTGCAATGCATGCAAATCTCATCTGAAAAAGCAGGTCATTGGCCAAAATGTCTTTGTTTACTGCAATAGATGTGGCAGGTTATCATCACTTTGATAATTAATTTTCATTATCTACTATATTTTCAATCTTTTTTTTAATTTTAATTTTAGTCCAGATGGCAATTTTTGTGAATATTATTTATTGAACTTTCCAAGTTTATGGCAAAGGTCTTCTATACCTTCAAGTAATTGAGACTGAGAAATGCCTTTCATTGCTGCAAGATACATTGCACCTCCGGCACCAACACCTTCTTTCACATCTCCGGCCTCATACCTGCGAAGCCCTGGAAGTTTTGAGTTGGCGAATCCTGGATCTGCATAGTACATTTCAATTCCAATATCATCGATAAGATTCTTAAAGCTGGCAGAACAGTCGTTTACAATGAACTTTGTTGTTGCAATTGAAATGTTATCTTTGAGAAGCCCTTTATGCTTGAGTACTGCTGCAACCGCTGCCATCTGGGTCCCTCCGGCAAGGATAATCTGGCAATTTTGTAACCCTGCTACAATTCCTGCAACAGCAGGCATCATTGGATCTCCCAGGTACTTGATAGCCTTCATTGGCTCATCTCTAAGGCTTCCAAAACTGACCCCCGAAGCCCGCATTCCTTCTTTTACGATCCTGTTCTTTAGTCCGAGAGGGTTATGTTCACAACTGCTGCTGACATTTCCATCATATCCCAGAGCACACAGAACACCTTTTGCGGTAGTGGTTCCTCCAGGTATACTTTCTCCGATCACAAAAAGATCACTTTGACCGGATATTTTTTGTCCAAATTCGAAAGCTCTATCAAATATTTTTTCCGGATCTTGTACTGCAATATTTTTTCTGATATCCTGTCCGGCTTTAGCTTTCATATCCACAAACTCGACATCCGGTAATATTTTCAATCCCGAGTTTATAAATATATGAGGTATGATGGCCAGCTCAAGCGCTACCCGTGTAATTACTGCCGGGGTAGGAGTTCCAAATGGCGGTGTCATTGGAATTATATCAAAACTGGTAACTGATCCCTTTTCAACAAGCTCAGCATCTCCTGCCGGGGTATAATCAGTCATTTCAGGCGATTCCCCAGCTCCTGACAGGTTAGGTATATAAGCTGTTTCTGTATTTGATAGCACACACAAAAAAATGGGTTCTTTTGAAGAATGGTTGCATCCCGGTATTATCCAGTCCATAAAAATCTCCTTTATTGTGTTTATGGCTACTTTAATAGTATAACAATATAGCTGTCAATTTCGATAAAATAGCCATTGAAATTAATTTAATCATCCAGATATCTTCTCAATATGTTTTTGACATGTAAACAAGGGTTTGGGTTTGTGTTCCACATACAGGGCATTTTGCCTCATTGCTATATTTTACAGAATGTGGGACTCCAAGAATTCCTGCTCCTGTTTTGTCTTCAATTTCAAGGCCACATTTATTGTCTCCACACCATGGGACAATTGCAATGCCTCTGGTTATGTGGCTGCAAATATCATTTATGCTTTCACATTTAAAAATGTGGCTTTCGAGTTTTTCATTTGCAGTACTGTAAAGGTTCTCATGTACCTCACTTAACAAAGCTTCAATACCGCTTTCAAGGTCAGTTAACTGAATATTTTTCTTTTCACCAGTATCCCTTCTAACTGACATCACGGCTTTTTGTTTAATGTCACGGGGTCCGATTTCAATTCTAAGAGGTACACCCTTCATTTCCCATTTATAATATTTAGCTCCTGGTCGCTTGTCACTGTCGTCAATTTGAACCCTCATTCCTGCAGATTCCAATCGACATTTTACATCTTCACAAGTCTGAAGCACTTCTTCCGGATTTTTAAATATAATGGGTATTATTATGATCTGAAGTGGTGCTATCTCAGGAGGTAATACCAGTCCTTTATCGTCTCCATGGATTGAAATAAGTGCAGCTATAGAGCGCTCTGATATTCCATAACATGTCTGATGCGCATAGACCTGTTCTCCATCCAATGCCTCATACTTTATATCAAAGGTCTTTGCAAAATTATCTGCCAGATGATGAGCAGTACCTACCTGCAGGGTCCTGCCATCAGGCATTAAAGCGTCTACTGCGATAGTATAGTCTGCTCCTGGAAATTTATCCCAGTCTGGTCTTCGGGATGCAAGGACAGGGATTGCAAGTCGTTTGTAGAACTCTGTATACAGCCGGATTGCTTCTTCGGTCTGTTCAGCAGCATCTTCCCAGGTGGCATGTACGGTATGTGCTTCTTTGAATGATGTGATCTCTCTGAGACGTATAAGGGGCCTGGTATGTTTTGTTTCATATCTGAAAGTATTAACAATCTGGTAAATTTTCATTGGAAGATCTGCATGTGAACGTACCCATATTCTGTACATTGGGTAAATGGCAGTTTCACTTGTAGGACGCAGTGCCAGATTTACTTCAAGCGGGCTGGTCCCACCGTTTGTGACCCAGTATACTTCATCTTCAAACCCTTTTATGTGCTCCGCTTCCTTCATAAATTCATTTTCTGGAATCAGCAATGGAAATAGTGCTTCCTGGTGTTCTTTGTCAAGCAACTCCCTCATTATGTTATAGACCCTTTTTCTAATGGAGAATCCAAAAGGGAACCAGACATAAAGCCCTTTTACGGGGTAGCGCACATCCATTATCTCTGCTACGCTCAGTATCTCATTGTACCATTCACTGAATTTTTTTTTTTCAGGAAGAGATTTCTCTTTTTCTGCTTCTCCCATACTGCCACCATTATCTATTTAAAATATGTTCGAATTGTTTTTAATTGAAGCATCATGTACTGTGTGCTTGTTAAATTTTTGATCTGGACCTTTGACTGCTTTTTAAGATAAGTACGTTGACTATCAATGCTTCATCTTAGCTTTTGGAAATAATTTCTGAAGAATCTGCATCATATATAAACATACCTGTACTTAGTTGCCGGGACTCTTCTTCACTGAGAGGTCTGGAGGTCGCTTTATCTGAAATTATAGCACTATTACCAAAGGGATCATCGATT
>SKZM01000168.1 GCA_007127385.1 Methanosalsum sp. | reverse complement strand
TCTGAATTTTCAGGAGCATAGAGATCTACACCACAATGGTGCCTGTCCCCTCTGTCTTCCCAGAAGGAACCAGGTTCCCCATTTTTTGGAAAATTGGCTGATTGATATTTCAGTGGCCAGTTTTTCATTGTCCCTGATTAGTGCTCATATCAACAATAAATTTTTCCAGCTGAATTCTGAATAAAATATAAAGATACAGTCTTTGATCAAAAGGGTCAAAACAGTTTGATGCAAATGGTATGATCACAATTTGACTATTCTGCCACAGCTATCTCTCTTATATTTGCCCAGTTCAGATCCTGTAAGCTGCATTCCTCCAAAAACAGGGCCATCTCTGCACACTCTCCATCCCTGATCATCCATACAGCAGGCACCACATACTCCAATTGCACATTTAAAATATCTATGCATACTAAACTCTGCATTTTCCAGACACCCTTTTGATTCCAGGAGATCAAATATACAGGACATCATTATTTCCGGTCCGCAGGTATATATCATGTCAAAACAACCGGTATTTAATTCTTCAAGCACATCAGTAACAAACCCACACCTATGGGCTGAACCATCGTCAGTTGTTATATGTATATCACCTTCAGCAGAGAATCTTTTTTTAAAAAGCAATTCTGAACAGGTGCGGGCTCCAAGTATAGTTGTGACCTCTGCACCCTTTTTAACTGCGAATTCTGCAAGTGGGGCAAGGGGTGCAGCTCCTACACCGCCTGCTATTATCAATATGCCATCTCTCTTTTTTGGGATTGAGAAGCCATTTCCAAAAGGTCCCCGTATCCCTACAGAATCACCAATCTCAAGCTCAAACAGTTGGGATGTTGCATCTCCAACTTTCTGGACCGTAATGGCATTTGTGTAGGAAAGTGCCATTGGTATTTCATCCACTCCCCTGATCCATACCATCACAAACTGACCTGGAAGTGCATTTTCCAGTGTTACATCAAAGAACAGAGTTCTGATAGATGGTGTCTCATCTTTTATATCGATAATACGAGCATTAATTGGTTGCATTATTTCATCTCATGGGCAATTCCGATTATATCTTCGATTCCCGAATAGCTATTCTCTTCTATAAACTGGTCAATTCCACTGGCAATGGAGTTAAAAACATCAATTCTTTCAAATACTGCAGATCCTATCTGGACGCCAGATGCCCCTGCCATCATAATTTCAACAGCATCCTGCCAGCAGGAAATACCGCCTGCACCGATAACCGGAATTTCAAGGGATGAGTAGAGGTCATATACACATTTAACTGCAATTGGTTTGATTGGTTGCCCTGATAACCCGCCAAATCGATTTCCAAGTATTGGATATCCTGAATTAATATCAATTGCCATCCCTTTTACAGTATTAATTGCCACAACAGCATCTGCTCCGGCATTTTCTGCAGCTTTCCCGATTGACACAATATCTGTTACGTTAGGTGTAAGCTTGACCCACACAGGCACATTAACGGTATCACATACAGCTTCTGTTACCTTTTCAACAGCAAGTGGATCACAGCCAATAAGTGAACCATATCCTTCAGCATGAGGGCAACTGACATTGAGTTCGAAGGCAGAAGGTCTTGCAGGCTCCAGGCCCATCGCAACATCAACAAAATCTTCAGGTGTACCTGCAAAGATACTGGCAATAACAGGTGTTTCTGTTTTATTGTGAACCTTATCTATCTCACTGATGAAATTTTTGTATGACGGGTTAGGGAGACCCATAGCGTTCAGGAATCCTCCAGATCCCAGTTCGATCATAGTTGGATTTGGATGTCCTTCTTTTGGATATATCCCGATGGACTTGGTCACCACAGCACCAGCACCATTTTCTGCAATTCTTACCATTGAAGAGCCGGTGGTTCCCATCACACCTGCTGCCAGAATGGTCGGGTTATCCATTTTAATACCTGTTATCGTGATCATATCAGACACTACTTTACCTATTTTAATTACTGCCCCCTAACAGATGATAGCTGGCATACAGCTTCTGAGACAAGTTCCTTTGCCCCCTTCTCTACGAGTTCACGACCCAGTTCAAGGGCATGTTCCCTGTAATTATCTCTGGGTATCTCATTTTCAACCCTGATGCATTCAGATCCGTCAAGGGACAGAACTTCTGCACGTGCAAAGATCTCATTTCCGCTGCCACTGATTTTTGCAAATGCTCCAACGGGCGCAACGCATCCACCTTCAACCTCATTTGTAATTATTCTCTCGACTTCAGTTTCTATCCTGGAGGGGGCATGATCAATCATTGATACAAGAGTATCAGCTTCTGATCCTTTTAGTGTAACAACAGCAATGGTTCCCTGGTTTGCTGAAGGACAGAAATCATCTGGATTAAGTCTTTCAAAGTCAATATCATCCCATTTCATACGTTGCAGCCCTGCTTCTGCAAGCATAATTGCATCATAATATCCTGCTTTGAGCTTTTTGAGCCGGGTATCAATATTACCTCTAAGATCCTGGATATTCAGGTCAGGTCGATATCTTAGTATCTGTGCTCTTCTTCTCATGGATGTTGTACCTATGATAGCTCCCAGGGGCAGATCATCAAGCTTTGATCCGTCAGATGTTATTAAAATATCATGTGGTGAATCTCTCATAAGTACTGCTGATGTTGAGAGTTCTTCAGGTCGCTTCGTTGGAAGATCTTTCATTGAATGCACAGCTATCTGGATCTCCCCGGAAATGATCCGTTCATCGAGTTCCCTTACAAAAGCACCTACCCCATCAAGCTCGTGCAGTGGACGATCAGTAAATGAATCTCCTGTGGTTTTTATAACCTGCTGACTTGTAATCACACCGCGTTTCTCAAGTATGCCGGCTACGATATTTGCCTGAGCAAGTGCAAGTGAACTCCCGCGAGTTCCGATGATCATTATTCTGAACTCCCTTTAAGATTTGACTCGTATGCCCTGATAGTATTTTCAATATCTGAGTCAGTATGTGCAGTTGAAAGGAAGTTTGTTTCAAATTGTGATGGTGGAAGGAATATACCATTTTCAAGCATTCTTCTGAAAAATCGCACATATCCAGCTTTATCACATTTAAGTGAATCCTGATAATTTGCTGGAGAGTCTCCAAAGAATATTTTGAACATAGATGCAATTCCACTTACACTATAATCAAGTCCAGTATCCTCTACAATGTCTCTCAGTCCGCTGCGCAGTTCATCACCCCTGGAATTGAGCTTTTTGTGTACATTCTCCTTTTCCAGCTGTTCAATAACAGCAAGTCCTGCTGCCATTACTGAAGGACTTCCGCTAAAAGTTCCGGCCTGATATATATCTCCGGATGGTGAAACCATTTCCATTATTTCTCTTTTTCCACCAAAGACACCAATTGGCAACCCTCCACCTATTATTTTTCCAAGTGTTGTCATATCCGGGGTGATGCCATAATATTCCTGTGCACCGCCCATGGTCAGCCTGAATCCTGTGATCACTTCATCAAATATCAGCACAATATCGTTTTCCTGGGTGAGCTTTCGTACCTCAGATAGATATCCTTTATGTGGGAGTATCGGTCCAATGTTTCCCATCACAGGCTCCATGATAACAGCAGCTAGATCATCATTATGAGTCTCAACAAGTTCTGTCATGGATTCTATATCATTGAACGGAGCCTGGAGAGTATGTGCTGTTGATTTTTCCGGTACTCCCCGTGAATCCGGCTTTCCAAGAGTGGTTGCACCAGATCCTGCCTTTACCAGAACCGAATCATGGGCCCCGTGGAATCCACCTTCTATTTTGATAAATTTGTTTTTACCTGTAAATCCACGGGCAGTTCGCAGTGCACTCATTGTTGCTTCAGTACCTGTGGATACAAACCTGAGCATGTCAATGGAAGGATAGTAATCGGCGATCTTCTTAGCAAGTTTGAATTCGTTTTCGATTGGAGTGCCGAACAGCCATCCTTTGTTCAGCTGATCGACAATGGCTTTTCGAACAATGGGATCGGAATGACCGAAGATGTTTGGTCCGTATCCCATGCAATAATCAATATATTCATTTCCGTCAATGTCCTTTATTTTAGAACCGTATGCAGAATCTGTATAGAACGGATATGGCTTTATTGCCCTTACAGGACTGCTTACTCCACCTGGAAGTACATCTTTTGCTTTC
>SKZM01000117.1 GCA_007127385.1 Methanosalsum sp. | reverse complement strand
CTCCTGAAAAATTTGGTATAATGGATGGTATTTCCGAGTGCATTGTAACAACAATTTCTTCTAAAGGACCAAATGCTGCTCCAATGGGTATTATGAGAAATCCAAACCGTATTAAGATACGTGTATTTAAAGGTTCAAAAACATATGAAAATATTCTGGATCTTCCATTTCTGGTAGCAAACGTTGTGTATGATCCGAAAATATATGCAATGACTACATTTTCCAATCTCGAAAGATCACAATTCAATACAATTGTTTATGAAAATTTGGAGTTTCCGGTATTAAAAGATGGGATAAGCTGGGTGTTGTTTGAGTGTAATAATCTACAGAAGTCTTCAAAGTCCTTGGTTGCCGATCTAACTCCTGTTAAAGCAAAATTGAGTCATAGTGAGTCTGTCAGAGCACCAAACAGAGGATTTAATTCTGTCCTTGAGGCCTGTATACATGCCACAAGGTATCAGCTCACGGGTTCTAAAAAATATCTGGATCTCATACACTATCATGCTGAGGTCATAAGCAAGTGTGGAGGGAAAGCGGAAAAAGAAGCACTTGACCAGATATATAAATTTATAGATGCTGTAAATAATGAATAATTAAAGTGTATGCGACAAACACTGATCTGTAATGAGATTGTGTTTATCTGGAAGTAATGATGGGCTTAAAATACACTTAAATTAATGGAGACAGTTAAACGTCTATATTATTCTTATAGATTTCTACTATAAACTATACAATACATTCATGATTATTCTGGATATGATCTATCATCCAGGGACAGTTAACTTATATTTATTGATGACAAAATGTCTTCGGATCAAAATACATGATGCCTGAATGGGTTTTTGGTCACTGATTTAAGATATATGGTTGTACATAGAAAATTGTGGGATATAGTTTTTATGCTGTTATGGATACAAAACACGTTTATAATACTCCGCTGCTCTGTTCAAAACCATAATTTATATATATCTTCAAAAAGCATGTCAAATATTGAAAGTATCGATACGTAATGATACTTTTGATTTATTACTGTTCAAAAGAACATAGTAGGTAGGAAAATGAGCAAGGAAGAATTAATTAAAGAACTGTCAGATGCCATTATCTCATGCAAAAAGGATAATGTGCTTGCAGCGGTTGAAAAGGCAAAGGACGCAGGTATGGAACCAGCTGAGATCATAGAAAAAGGTCTTGCAGCCGGAATGAACGAAGTAGGAGTTCTTTTTGAAAGGGGAAAACTGTTCCTGCCTCATGTAATGATGGCAGCAGATGCAATGGCCCAGGGTGTCAAGTTACTTGAGACTGAT
The DNA here is from genome assembly GCA_007127385.1 of Methanosalsum sp. Classification (GTDB taxonomy): domain Archaea; phylum Halobacteriota; class Methanosarcinia; order Methanosarcinales; family Methanosarcinaceae; genus Methanosalsum. Next base: position 2,871 of record SKZM01000117.1, on the reverse strand, counting down.
CTTGGAGCAGGAGCTACTGAAAAGAAAAAAGCTGTTATAGTCAATGGTACAGTTGAAGGAGATGTACATGACATTGGTAAGTCAATTGTTTCCACAATGCTCCAGTCAGCCGGATTTGAAGTGCATGACATTGGACGTGACATGCCAACAAAATCATTCATTGACAAGATAAAAGAAGTTAATGCAGATGTCGTTGGTCTTTCTGCACTCATGACAACTACAATGCAGGGTCAGAAAGAGGTCATTGAAGCACTCAAGGAAGAAGGTCTTCGTGACAAAGTTAAGGTAATGATCGGTGGTGCTCCAGCAACACAGGCATGGGCTGACAAGATTGGTGCAGATATTTATGCTGAGAACGCCAGTGAAGCCGTAAAGCAGGTAAAAGAAATATTGAGTGTTTAAATGGGGGCATAGTATAATGGCAACAGAATATGATCTAAGAATGGGTGATGGTAAACGTGTTTTCCACAGCAAGAACCAGATAATGGATGATCTTGAAGCCGGTTCAGCCGATGCTGCTGATCTTGGTGAGATCTCTGCACTGAGCAGTAATGAGCTTGAAAAAATTGCAGAGATCATCATGACCAAATCACGTATGGTAGGAGTTGAACCTGGTAAAGAAGTTCCTGTAACCCATGATATTGGTACCCTTCGTATAGATGGTGATCAGGGTAACAGTGGTGTTGGTATCCCATCCAGCCGAATGATCGGATGTATGATGCACGAGCGTGCATTTGGTGCAGATACTATGGAACTTGGTCATATAGACTACAGTTTCAAACCAGTAAAACCTGTAATTGCTCAGGAATGTCAGGCAATGGAAGTATGTCAGCAAAATATGATCATTCCACTTCTCTATGGTGCTATGCCAAACATGGGACTTTATTATACTCCAGATGGTCCATTCGAGAATCCCGGAGACCTGATGAAAGCATTCAAGATCGCAGAAGCTCAGGAATCTATTGAAAAATCTGCAGATCACCTGACCCGTGACATGATATGGATCATTCAGCATATGATGAAATCCTCATCAGATGGTGTAAACTTTGATACAACCGGTGCTGCAGGTGACGGTGACATGTTTGCAACACTGCACGCAGTTGAAGCACTGAGAAAAGAATTCCCTGAAATGTATATTGAAGTAGGAATGGCAGGAGAATGTGTACTTGGAATGCACGGCGGTCTTGAATACGATGGCAAGACTCTGGCCGGTCTGTGGCCACATCAGCAGGCTCCACTGGTCACAAAAGCCGGAGCAAATGTATTCGGTCCTGTTGTAAACACAAACACAAGCATGAGCTTCTCCTGGAACCTTGCACGTGCAGTAACTTTCATAAAAGCTGCAGTTGAAGCATCTGACGTTCCATGTCATGTAGATATGGGAATGGGTGTTGGAGGTATCCCTATGCTGGAAACACCTCCAATCGATGCAGTTTCACGTGCCAGTAAGGCAATGGTAGAAGTTGCAGGCGTCGACGGCATATAGATAGGAGTCGGCGACCCAATGGGTATGCCGATTTCCCACATAATGACCTCCGGAATGAGCGGTATCAGAGCAGCAGGAGACCTTGTTGCAAGGATGCAGTTTGCCAAGAACATGAGAATTGATGAGGCAAAGAAATATGTAGCTGACAAACTTGGCGTTACACCACTTGATCTGAGTGATGAATTTGCAATGAGGGAGATCAGAGAGGATCTCGGAATTGGTGTAATCACATCTGTAACCGGTGCTCCAAAGGGAATTGCAGCAAAAATGAATATTGAGAAAGCACTCGATATCAAAATCAATTCCTGTGAGAAATTCAGAAATCAGGTCTGATCCTGATTTCTTTTTTCTTTTTGGTCGCCGGATAGTATTTGTATCACAAAACCAACCGGTGATAATTTACTCTTTTGAATATCAAATTTGAATCAACTAATATTAATTATTCATGCTGTTTGAACGGTAATTGATATTGTTATCTCGTGGTCTGTCTTTAACTATTTTGTATAATTTAAATATAGATAAGCATCAATCGATGATAATGAATAATTTTTATTAATAATTTGTAGATAGATCCTGTTAATGTTTTACTGTATTTTGCCCTTTTCCATTTTATGTTTGTGCAGCGCGACCTCTATGGAAGTACGCAATTCTGATTCCTTAAATGGTTTCAGTATGTACCCATAAGGTTCTGTTTTTTTTGCTCTTTCCAGTATTTCCTCATCTGAATATGCTGTCAGATAGATCACAGGAATGTCAAATTTATCTCTTATCTGGCTTGCCGCTTCCACACCATCCATTTCTCCTTTTAATCTGATATCCATAAGAACCAGGTCTGGAAATGTGATTTCAGCTTTTTCTATTGCCTCTTTTCCGGTGGATGCTATTCCAGGGACGATATATCCGATGTTCCTGAGTTTCTTTTTAATATTTAGAGCAATAATATTTTCATCTTCAACAATCAAAATTTTGGTTTTATCCATATTTGCACCTATCTGTATCTCTTTTGATAATGTTTATGAAAAATATTTTCCTTTGTAATCCATATAATTTACTTCTGGGCTTATCTTCAATCATTATTTTTTCCATAATGTTTGTAAAAGGCCATCTTTATATTTGTCCGGAGATCATTTTCTGTGAAAGGTTTCAGGATGTATCCGTAAGGTTCTGTTTTTTTTGCTCTTTCCAGTATTTCCTCATCTGAATATGCTGTCAGATAGACTACAGGAATGTCAAACTCATCTCTGATCTGTTTGGCTGCTTCCACACCGTCTATTTCTCCTTTTAAGCGTATATCCATCAGGATGAGGTCTGGCATAGTTGAATATGTTTTAGTGATTGCCTCTTCTCCACTGGAAACAATAGCTGTAACCGTGTATCCCATTTTT
>SKZM01000197.1 GCA_007127385.1 Methanosalsum sp. | reverse complement strand
GTGTAATCGCAGCAGGCATGGCACGGATCCCTTGCAAGAGGTGCTATTTCCGGAATAGGTATATTGTGAGATTCACCATCTCTGGTATACGCCCAGAATTTTCCTTTTGCAAAGTCCAGTTTTATGACCTCAGAGATGCTTAGTCCGAGTTTTTCAGGTATGATCTCTTCTGTCATGACGTCATGGTAGAAACTCTCCATACAGAACAGGCCGACCAGAAGAACTATCTTGTCATTGATATTATCCATAATAAGTCTTGAACCATGGATCTGACATGGGACACCCACAACAGCTATTCGGTCAAATTTTTCAAAGGGTTCCCTCAGAGCAGAGACAACTGAATCATAGGTATACTTGGTACCAGTTGTCTTATCCACATCTTCGGGTTTTGTCATAAGAATAAGTTCGGTCTGCCAGTTCTCATCTCTGGAAATTCCAACCACACAGTCAATTTCGTTTTTCTCAAACAGTGATTTTAAAATAGCAGAAGTAACTCCACCATCCTGACCTGGAATATCGCTCTTTGCAGCAAAGAATCTCTTCACATTTGCAAACTCGTCTTCCAGATATCCATGTACAACCGGACACACACGGCTGCATGCATAGCATTCCTCACATACTTCAGGAGCTGCCCCTTTGACATAAAGACTCATATCCTTGGGGTCACGGATTTCTGCTTTGGTATTGACATTTACTGCCTTTACAGGGCATACGGCTGCGCATGCCCCGCAGGCAGTACAAACGTCATATTCAATGACCTCTGCGATCTTTGGATGCAATCTCACTTTCCTCCGATAATTTCCTTTCCAATGAGCTTTATGGCTTTTTCTTTGTTTGGTCCAATCGGTGAACCAACAACAATCTGTGTTACGCCAATATCAAGCAGATCATTTATTCTCTGTTTACATTCATCAGGGGTTCCGCAGATCGAAAAAGCATCCATCATATCATCTGTCACAAGTCCGCCCATAAGTGCACCGAAGTCACCTTTTGATATGGCTTCACCAATCTTTTTCTTGGATTCCACATCAATTCCATGACGTTCAAGAACCATATCTGGAGAGCCTGCAACAATGAAAGCAACAACTACCTTTGCAGCACCTATAGCTTTTCCAGCATCTTTGTCAACTGAGAAGCAGGTATATGCGCCAACATCAATCTCATCCATACTTCTGCCTGCTTTCTTTGCACCTGCAGAGATCTTCTCCATTGCAACTTCGAAGTCCTTTGGATGGGATGCATTGATCAGGACACCGTCTGCAACCTCGCCTGCAAGCTCAAGCATTTTTGGACCCTGGGCACCCATATAGATAGGGATATCCCCGGTCTTGAAAGCCATCTTTGCACCGCCGATCTTGACCATCTCGCCATCCATGCTGACTTTATTTCCTGCAAAGTATTCCCTCAGTGCAGCAATGGTTTCCTTGGTCATGGTCAGTGGTTTGTCCCATGAGATCCCCATAGAATCAAATGTTGCCTTATCCCCGGGTCCGATTCCCATAATGGCCCTGCCACCTGAAATATCATTTATGGAACCAATGCTTGAAGCGGTGATTGCAACATTTCTTGTATAGGGGTTCGTAACTCCGGTACCCAGTTTTATAGTGTTGGTGTTCATGGCAAGTATAGCCAGTGTTGTGTACACATCACGATTGTTGAAATGGTCAGTTATCCATACGTTACTGAAACCCTGGTCTTCTGCAAGCTTTGCATAATATGCGATCTTGTGAACTGGATCGCTTGGTACAAATTCTATTCCAAACGTCATATCAAAAACTCCTATTTAAATTAACGATATGTAGGAAGACATACATATTTAAAACCTTATTGGTATCATTTTTTACACCAGAATTGTAAGATGTCAGATCAGCAATGACCTGGGATATCCTGACATCATATAGGCACCCATATTATTCAATTTCATAAAATCTCTATCTCCATCCCATCATATCCCAGAGGCAGATCCTCTGCTTCCTCATCATGGGGTCTGAAATAATGGCTCAGATGGATCAATACCACATCCTTTGCTCCAGTATCTTCCGCAAACTTTAGAGCCTGCTGTGAATTCATGTGCTTTTTTACATTAAAACCCGAAGGAACAATGGCATCTGCAACCAGAAGATCAGCGTTTCTGATAAGGGACATGCTTCTCTGAGGAATATCTTTGCATGTATCCCCTGTAATAACCACTTTTTTGTTACCTTCACATATCATAACACCGGCAACATTTTCCATGGGTGGATGATTTACCTCAAAAAGCGTAAATCCAAGGTCACCTACATAAAATTGCTCATACATTGAAACATCATGGCGCACAGGCTTTAGAAAATAGAGATAATCCAATATATAGTCCAGTGTCTGGGTCAGGCCATACACATCCACCTTTCTCTGTATCCGGTGAAATTCAACAAAGCCTGCATAGTGATCATAATGTCCATGTGTCCATATTACACCATCCACATGACTGAACTCATTTTCCAGCATCTGCCATTTCAGATCAGGGCCTGTATCTACAAGTACCCTTTTGCCCTCCTGGGACTCGACCATGACTGAAAAGCGATACCTTCGGCTTCTTCCGCCATTCTTCCCATCTATGCATGCAGGACAGTTGCATCCCACCACAGGAGTTCCTATTGCATCACCTGTTCCCAGCAATGTGACCTTCATCAAATACCTCAGATATACTATCAAGCAGCATATTCATCTGACTTTATAACTGCACGTTCATTGAAATTGTCCACTGCATATAGCAGATCCTGTTGTGTCAGATATGTCCTATCTTCCACCAGTGAGCTCAGTACTGCCTCCCTGATCACCATACGCAGATCTGAACCTGTATATCCTTCGGTCAGGTGAGATATCTGTTCCGTATCAAATGTACCATCTATATCCCGGGTAACAATATCAAGTATTTTCCGTCTCATATCTACATCCGGAAGCGGGAAATTCATGATCTCATCAAATCTTCGCCATGCTGCACTGTCCAGCATCCGGGGATGATTGGTAGCAGCAATCAACAGGACACCATCTCTTGTAAGACTGATCTCATCTATGGCCTTAAGCAGGGTATTTACTGCCCTTTTAAGAGCTGCATGTTCATCTGAAACCCGGGTCTTTGCAATGAAATCAAATTCATCAATGAAAAGGATACACGGAGATAGCTGCTTGACCAGCTCAAATACGCGGTCTATGTTCTTTGCAGTCTCTCCCAGATACTGGTCTGTTATCATTGAAAGCCTGACCTCAACAAAAGGTATACCCAGCTTTTCAGAAAGTGCTCTTGCAACTGAAGTCTTTCCTGTTCCCGGCGGGCCCACCATGAGAACCTTTCCGATGTCATACAGACCTATTTTTTTCAGATAGTCTCTGTATTGTATTGCCCGCACTATCTTTTCAATCTCCTCTTCCTGATTCTTACTGAGTATCAGATCAGATAGGGGTTGCATGATGTCCTCTGGTGCTATAATGCGGACAAGTTTGAGCATATCCTTTCCACCCTCTTCCTCGGATATCTCACTTATCAGGGTTTCTATCCACTCACGGTCAGCTTCCTTTGGTTTTGCCTTCTCCCTGGCACTGCGATAATCTGCACCCTTCTGCCTGAGTTTCTCAAAATAGAATGCGAGCACCGGATTGTTTGCGATCCTCTCATCGGATCCGTCCTGTTTACCAAACCATGATGCTGCAACCTCCAGTGCAGTTATCTTTATACCAAAACCCGCCCTGTCAATATCAACAAACGGCAGGGACCTCACATCCCGACTAATATCCTCAATCTGATAGAGATCCTTTATATTAGATACAGATACATATACTGGCCTGGGTACGCTTCTGTGTTCCCTGCTCCAGAACTTTTTGCGTATGTTTTTTGGAAGGTCGTTAACATCCAGTTCACTGTACCGATTATATATTTCTGCAGTAAGCAGCAGCTCCACAATATCAATCATTGAATTTGACATGATTTTACCTGATAGTACACATTTTAAATCTGTGCCGTATGAATTTAGATCTTATAAATATTCACTCTTTTTAGATATATGTTACGTTTCCATGAACAGAAAACTAAGAATATCATACAGCTCTGATCCGTCCTTTTTCAGGGGAATAGAGTTCACCACGCTCCAGCAGCACTGCCAGCAGTTTCTCGAATTGTTCACCTACAATACCATGATCTGCAAGCCTGCGTTCAAGTT
>SKZM01000229.1 GCA_007127385.1 Methanosalsum sp. | reverse complement strand
CATCCTCGGGCCCTATCATGGATTCTTCAATTATTCTCTCAAGTATCCGGTTATCCACAAGAAAGTGCTGATCATGAGATCCTCCCTGTATTCCATACTTCTCTAAAAGCGATCTGACCAAAATCTATTATCACCTGTTGAATTAGTCACCTTTGGGACGGTGGGGAGGGGTTGTGAATAAACGATATTTTATATTTTTATCCTTTATCTCATCCTCAATCCTGTGTGAAATGGTCTTTTCAGGTGAATGCAGTCCACTTACCCTTTCCTGAAGATCTTTGAAACTGTTGAAGTTCCCTTTCTTTCTCTCATCAATTATAGCCCACATGAGTTTTTTGCCAATACCGGGAAGGAGTTCCAGCATGTGCAATCTAGTAGTGATCGAATGTGCATCATTGAAAAATTTCACAAATTTATCTTCAGAATATTTTACTATCTTCTCCAGAGCAAAAGGCAATTCAAGCTGAGCACCGTGTGAAAGGTCTTCATACCGTATCCTGTGCTTAACATGATCTACAATTTCCCTTTCCCCTTCACCAATATATATTCTGGACTGAATTTCTGGAATGACGCCTTCCTTTGGAACCATCTCCATCAGTACAAAATATTGTTCACCGACTGCCTGAATAAGAGGTTTTTTCTGATATGCAGGACGCTTGTCAGAAGAACTGCCATACGGCAGATAATCAAGTACCCATGCATATTCCTCTTTACCGGTAGCCTTTCTATTGATCATAAATATATACCCTCCAGTGGCCTGATTTTAATGATACGGTCGTATTACAGGATCTCAAAAAGAAAATGAGATATAGAGATATAAAGTTACTCCATAGATTCTGTAACAAGATCTATAATTTTATCAAGTTCTTCTTCAGTTAGAGTGTATCGTTCTTTTGCATACAGCGCCCTGAGCTCATCCCTTGAAAGCGGCATTATATCGGCAATGCGGATTGCAATTTCCGGTTTCATCTTTTCCATTTCAAGTAGCTTATTCACCAGCTCTCTGGATTTTGGTCCATTTATCCTGGCAAACATATCAGCATGGTTGATAGCCTTTCGAAGCTCGTATTCCAGCTCTTCCTCATTATTTGAGCGCTCTTCCATAATCTCATTAAGAATTTCCTTAACCTCTGCCAGGGTCAGCAGTTCTTCATCAACTATTTCCTTGACTATCATTGGATACACTCTTTTGTTTTGAATAAGTTTGAACTAAAGCTGTGTCTTTTGAATGTTATGGGAACAGACAATTGATACAGCAATATATATTTTTGCTTATAACTACTCATCCAAATTAATATAGTTATCTATTTGGCTGAAATAGTAACAACTATCCTGACCATTGATTCATCTGATTTACACAGGATAGTAAATTAACTGATATTTTAGTTGTACCTCTGAGGTTTGAGGTGCTCAGGAACACATATTACTTCTTTGAGCGCGTTGCCATCCCTTACCTGCAGAATATATGCACGACCACGCTGCCCAATTACCTTTGCAGTCTTTCCCTGGAACCTGGGATTGGGCATACCTTTGTGTATACTGGGATCAATATCAATATGAACCATCTGTCCCTGATCAAATTCCTGAATAGCTTTGATTACCGGGGATATTCCTCTCTCTCTTACTGACTTTTTTAGTTTGTATCTTGTACAGTATCTTTCACCTTGTGATTTAGACATAACTTTTGCCTCCTGTGAACATCAATATATTTGTGTGAATAAATTCATCAACTATATAACTTTAGTTATTATGATCAATAACTACAGCACCAGATTTCATTACATTTTTACATCCACAACATCCAGTTCCACAACTTCAGCCTGGACACCAAGAATCCCGCTAAGACTTGGAACTGTTCTTCCATCATCACTGGAAATCAATTCCTTGACATACAGTCCACCGGCACAGTATACGCGAATAATGGCATAATCCTCATTGAGTTCATCAAGTTCCATTCCATGAACACGCCTTTCTCTGACAATATCCGCCCTTCGATGCACAACACGTTGAGGGGTCTGCTGCTTTATATCTGATCCTGCGAGATGCTCAACTGCATATCTGAGATTTTTTTCTGAAACCGGCTCTTTGAATGTAACTTTAAGGTTATAAACTTTATCCGCCTTTGAAGACTTTAGTGATTCAATTACTTCTTTGGAAACAAGTTTAAGTCCTTCTACTTCAATCTTACCGCCAGATCTCTCATTTATTTTGTTTTCAAGCAACTTGAGATCCGTTACTCTAAAGACAGGATCAACTGCTTCCACAACAAAAGGTCTGCCATTGCCAAGCATCAGGGCATCTATATCCTCACGGCCTGCACCATGAAACTTGGTATCTGCACATCTTGTAGCCTCTATGACATGTTCACGTATCAATTCATCTACCGATACTGGATATTGTTTTCCGGTATATTCACAGGATTCACATCCCCTGCCTCTGCATTTTCTACAGGGCCATCTTGTCTGAGGAATACCCCTGATAAGTTTTCGATATCTTCCGTAAATATATACTGATCTTACCTGAAGCTTGACATCATTTTCGGCTATATCCAGCATAACGACAACATCAGGATATTCAAAATCCACCTCTTTGCCTGTTTTCTGTGATATGATTTTACCGATCTCTCTATTAAGTTCTGATTTCAGTGGTTCTGCATATAATGTTCCTGATTCGGTCCACAGTATCTCTTCATTTTCACTCAAAAGACCACTGATAATCGTACCAACCAGAATAGTTGAATATTCATATTTGGAGAGTTTTGCCAGTGCCATTTCAGCCCAGACATCCAGTTCTTCAAAAAGACCATTGCATACCCAGCATGGAGTTCCTTCAATGCTACTTGAAAATAAACTGTCCGATCCTTCTTTTGAAAGTCTGTCAGCCTCCATTGCAAGAGATAGTTTCAGTGCCTTCCCACGTTCATCATTCGTCAGGCCAGTGGACAATTTACCAAATTGCCTTCCAAGACAGTGATCACAGATAGGACCTTCTGCAATGATTTTCTTAGAAATCTCAAGTATATTCATTTTATCACTCAGTCATCCTGTATATTCTTAATATCCATTTATCAGAAAAGAGAAAATGGTCTCCACACACTTAAGCTTAGTCAATAGGCCGGCATGAAGTCTGAACCATTACTTTAGCTGATCAGTTAAAGGAATTGTTTATCAATTACCAATCGGTCCAGCTCATTGTTTATAAGGGTTATGCAATGATCCGTATGCAATGAAAGAGGACCTAATGAAATTACATAAGGTTCATAGCCAGAAATCAATTTTTCCTCTTCTTCATTAACACCCCTATCATCACCAAAAATAAAGATTCCATCATCCACAAGATGAACAGATGTCCTTATATCCCCTCCATCCTCTTTCAAATAAAAAATATTACGTCCGGTACCCCTGAACTCTTCCATAAGCATCTCAAGATTTCCTTTTCTGATCCATACACCAGGTGTTGATTGGACCTGGACATCGCTAATATTCTTCTGAAGGGACTTTTTTATCAATGATCCACTGCTTCGCTCATCTGGATTCAGATATTTTAGGGAACTACCCTCAAACCGAACAATAATTCCGGGATCCGGATCTCCAAGCAAAAGCAGATGTACCTGTACATCCCGTCTCATATCATGAGAGAGGAACAAAGCAGAATTGATACACCTGCATAGCACATCCATCCGTCCTCCTGATCCCGGCAGATCATTCAATGAAAAATCCGGAGATGTAACAGCCCTGTGCCCAATAATCACAAAATCGCGCATGGTTTATAATTATATAAATGATATATTAACCTTTTGTATTGTTGGATAAATGTTATATATTCCAGGAGGAAATAAGAAAGTATGGGCATAAAAAATCTTGAAGAATTTGCCAAAAAATATGGTCCTGACTATGAACTACTTTATGACTATTTAATTATGAATGGTTTGAGTCGTAACTCAATACAATCTAAAATGTTAGCTTTTAAGATGTTAAAATCAATTTCAACTGGAATTGATCTTTCAAATCTTAATGAAAAAGATATTTTAAAAATCAGAACAAATATAGTTAAAAGATATCCTCCGGAACAGACACAGGCCATTCTCCAGATTGTACTCCGACAGTGGTTGGAATGTTCAGAACAGAATGACTTAATTGAACTTGTTAAAATTTCCAGAATTAAAAGCAATAAAAAGCTTCCAGAAGAAGTATTAACCCGGGATGAAATTCAAACTCTTTT
>SKZM01000141.1 GCA_007127385.1 Methanosalsum sp. | reverse complement strand
CCTGCACGAAACCCTGCACAGAACATATCAGATATCCAGGCCCAGGTGGCTGCAAATGAGAAGGGTGTAATTGAACTTCGAAAACTGGTTGAACAGTACTTGGAAGAGGTCATTGCATCCTATATGAAACATGTACAGGACAATGCAGAAAATGAGGTGCGAAAGGTCATAGATGTCCTGAGGGACGGCTCTTTCTCACACAGGATGGATGATGAGAGTATCATCAGTGTTAAGATCACAATAGATCGCACCAGCAGAAGTGCACGTATTGATTTTACAGGTACTTCTGAACAGGTGCCAGGTAATTCCAATGCACCTGCATCAGTCTGCAGAGCTGCTGTGCTCTATGTATTCAGAACCCTGATCCAGTCAGATATCCCATTAAATGACGGGTGTCTCAGGCCACTTGAAATAATCATTCCTGAAGGATCCATGCTGGATCCTGAATATCCGGCAGCTGTGGTTGCAGGCAATGTGGAGACCTCGCAGTGTATAGTTGATACACTCTTTGCAGCCCTGGGTGTCATGGCAGCCTCCCAGGGAACCATGAACAACTTTACCTTTGGCAATGATTCACACCAGTACTATGAGACCATATGCGGCGGAGCCGGGGCAGGTGCAGGTTTTAACGGAGCAGATGCAGTACATACACACATGACAAATTCCAGGATAACAGATCCTGAGGTACTGGAGATCAGGCATCCTGTTATACTGGAAGAGTTCTCGATCAGGAAGAACAGTGGAGGCAGCGGAAAATACCGGGGAGGAAACGGTGCTCTCAGAAAGATCCGGTTTCTTGAAAGAATGAATGCAACCATATTATCGGGTCACAGAAAATATCCACCTCCCGGGCTCTGTGGCGCAGGTAATGGAAAATGCGGAGTTAACAGGATCATTCGAAAGGACGGGACTGTTACAGAGACCGGAGCCAGTGCAGGCATTGAGATGAATGAAGGCGACCTGTTCCTTATAGAAACTCCCGGTGGCGGAGGATATGGAAGTGAGGACTGAGACTGCTGCACCACATCCTTTGTTTCCCGGATCGTTTTCTGTTAAAGGCTGATGTCGGGGATTGACTGACCCCTCTGGTGAAGGGCGTTTTTTGATCAGCCGGGAGTAAGCCTGATATCACAGAAGATCGATCAGGGATTAAAAGATATTCAGGCTGGATAGTATGGACAGAACCGAGATGCTGGGGCAGGAGAATGTAAGAACACTTATTATCAGGCTTGCCACCCCTGCAATTATAGGGCTGATGGTGCAGGCCATCTACAACCTGGTGGATACAATATTTATTGGAAGGGGTCTGGGTGAGGACAGTGTACTGGGTATTGCAGGAATCTCGGTTGCCTTCCCAGTTCAGATGCTGATGATGGCCATTGCGCTTGGTGTGGGTATAGGGGGAGCCTCTGTGATCTCAAGGTCACTGGGTTGTGGAAGACGGGAGTATGCAGAGCGTACTGTGGGAAATATGGTGACCATGGTAGTCTTGTCCAGTCTTGTCTTCACAGTCCTTGCGATCTATTATATTGAACCAATCCTGACACTTTTCGGGGCATCTGAGACTGTAATGCCCTTTGCAACGGATTACACATACTACATTCTTCTGGGAACGGTGTTTTTTACATTCTCTGCTGCAATGAGCAATGCCATCAGGGCTGAGGGGAATACAGTATTTGCCATGATGGTACTGGTCATCTCCAGTGTGGCAAACATAATCCTCAATCCCCTTTTCATCTTTGAGCTTGGTATGGGAATAAAGGGTGCAGCCATTGCCACTGTGATCTCCCAGATCGTAGGTACCCTGATGGTGCTCTATTATTATTTTTCAGGAAAGGCTGAAGTACCGTTCTATTTCAGCAACCTTACACCTCATACCGGAATTATCAGGGAGTCCGGTTATATAGGAACCTCTGAGTCAATGTTCAATGTGGTGGAAAGCCTGCTGTTTCTTCTGTTCAACCAGAGCCTGCTCCATTACGGCGGTGACCTGAGTATTGCAGTATTCGGGATCGTGATCAAGGTGTTCATGCTGACATTGATGCCGATCATAGGTCTCAAGCAGGCAATCCAGCCCATATTCGGGTACAATTACGGAGCCACAAATTACCTGCGTATCAGGCAGACAATGACCATTGCCACATATATGGCAACTGCCCTGTGCTTCCTGAGCATGATAATAGTGTTCCTGATACCTGAGAAGATCATAGGGCTGTTCAGTACTGATCCTGACCTGATAGAGATGGGTGTACCTGCCATAATCATCTGTTACCTCATGATGCCGTTTATAGGGGTGCAGATCGTTACAACCGCACTTCTGCAATCCCTTGGCAAGTCACTGGAATCCCTTGTTCTGATACTTTCAAGACAGATCATCTTCCTGCCACCGCTGGTCCTCCTGCTGCCCCTGCAGTTTGGCCTGACAGGAATATGGATTGCTTTCCCGCTGTCAGACCTGCTGGCATTTGTGGTGGCACTGTTCATGATGCGCAGGGAATCCAGAAAAATGGGAATTGTATGAGAGTACAGTCAGGGAGTCAGTACCCTGGCATTTTCTACTGAGCCTTTTACCAGTTCATCTATTCCAGCCCTCTCCTCCTCAGCGACCAGTGCATCAAAGCGTGCACTCACCTCAGGGTATTCAGGTACTGCAGTACAGCAGGTTGCAGGTTTTGTGGATGTTCTGTATGTACCGATCTTTCTTGCCATATCAATGATATCATTCTTATCAAGCCCGATCAGTGGATGGTATACAGGAATTCCCAGGCCATAGATCTCTGCGTGCATGTTGGCAGAGGTCTGGGATGCGACCTGGCCCAGTGAGGAACCTGTGATGATACCATGTGCATTCTCTTTTTTCATTATCTCATAGGCCACACGGTACATTGTCCTCTTGCAGAGGATACATGTATTCTTCTTACCGCAGTGGGATATGAATGATGCCAGACTCGAGCCATGGGGTACTGAATATGATTTCAGGGGATGACCGGGTGCCCATTTCTGCAGTATTTCAATACATTCAACTGCCCTCTGGAGTGTGGTCTCATCTGCGTATGGCGTGTTATCAAAATAGACCGGTATGATCTGCACACCCCTTCTCATCATCATCCACGCAGCCACCGGGGAATCAATACCTCCGGAGACCAGTGCAATCATCTTTGCCTGGGTACCCAGTGGCAGGCCGCCCACGCCCCTGATAATATCAGTGAAAATATAGGCTTTGCTGTCCCTGACCTCAACAAATATCTCATGATCAGGATTGGTCAGGTCAACTGCAGGTGTGCGGCCCATGTTCTCAAGTGATTCCCATACAGCATCCCCGCATTTTAGTGCAATGTCACGGGATGTGAAGTCATGGTTGCCTGATCTGCGGGATCGTATGGCATAGGTCTGGCCCTCACGGATATTCTCAGCGTATCCTGCAACTGTTTCTGCAATAATATCCGGATCTGCCTGGATGGTACGGGCAAAGGAAGCCGAGACCACTCCAAATACATCAGATGCAGCCCCTGCAGCGTTCAGGTCATCGGTATGGATAAAGATCCTGCCCCATTGTCTTGAGACACTGCTGTACCCGATACTGCGGGATTCGAGCATGGCCTTTATATTGCGCATCAGTATCTTCTCATACCAGTTTCGGGTACCCCTGCTCTTTAGTGCAAGTTCTCCGTAGCGTACTATAACAGTATCGTTCATGGACCCAGTCTTTCACAGCATTCTAATTAAAGTTAGCCAATGCGGCCATATCAGCGTATCATGTACCTGATATCAGCACATACACCTGGATAGGCCCAGGCCATTTCCTTGAGTTCCTGGCGGGTGATACCCTTTCTGATAGCCATTGAGAAGATATTGATCACCTCTTCTGCCCTGTGACCCAGTATATGGGCACCTGCTATCCGGTCAGTCTCCTGATCCACAATGACCTTGGAAGCTGTATATTTTTCATTTACCTGCCTGGATGAATACCAGTCAGTACGATCATGTGAGATCACCTGGTGACCCTTTGTGACATTCCTGCTGTCAATTCCGGCAGAGGCCAGGGGAGGATCTGTGAAAACTACTGCAGGAATGGCAGTATAATCTACGGTCCTGCGGTTGCCGCCTGTGATGTTCTCTGCAACTGCAAAGGCTTCAAGGTTGGCTGTGGGGATCATTTTCGGGCCGTTCTCATTGCAGTCACCTGCTGCATATACCCCGGGATTGGATATGCTCTGCATGTACCTGTT
>SKZM01000134.1 GCA_007127385.1 Methanosalsum sp. | reverse complement strand
GACCGAGCTATACAGATCATAAACGATGTAGTTGAAGAGAACCCGTTTGTTCTAAAGAATCCAAATCCAATGGCCTTTGTAGATAATCTGGGAGATAATTCGGTGAATATATTTGTAAGGATGTGGGCTCCTGCTACCGACTGGTTTGATGCAAAGACCACTCTGCTCTGGAAGATCAAAGTAGCTCTTGAAAATGATGGAATAGAAATAGCATTTCCACAGAGGACTTTATGGTTTGAGAACGAACTAAGGACAGGTGCCACAAAGGAAATGAAAAAACATCACGGATATAATGATACAGAAAATCTGTTTGGTCAGGAAAAGATATGAAATATCGATCAGAATAAGAGATTTATTTGCAGGACCAATATACTAAAATATCTCTTTAAAGCATTTAAGTAGTATGAAAGGAGTTTGTGTATGTTGGGAAGTACATTTGCCCTATGACATAAAATGGTACTGGGCATGTGAGGGGTATCAAAAACCTTCAATGGAAACGTATTTTGACCTGATCAAAACTTTTTCTAATTTTGATCGTTTTGCAGATGAGGTAATTTCAAGCAATGAATCTCTAAAAGAATCCATTGCAAACGGGGGAAAATATTCATTCAATATATCCGGAACTTTTCTCGAACAATGTAAATGGAATATGGAAGTTATTTCTTCCTTTCACGGACTGTTGAACAGTGGGAGTATTGAACTGCTGGCATCTCCCTATTACCAGTCAGTATGTTCTCTGTTTGAGGACCATTCAGACTTTATAGAGCAGGTGAAAAAACACTCATCTACCATATACGACATCTTTGATGAAAAAGTTCAGACACTTGTAAATACCCAGCTCCTGATATCTGATGAGATTGCCAGATCTGCGTATCAAATGGGCTTCAGGTGCATGATATCAGAAGGATCTCACAATATAGTCAGGAAAAATGACCCGGTATATGTTTATAAAAATCATCTACCTGTAATTCTCAGACATATCAACCTAAGTGAGGATATAGAGAGACGTTTTTCTGAAAAAAAATGGACAGGATATCCATTGATAGCAGATAAATTTGCAGCCTGGGTCAATAGTATGGAAGGGGATGTCCTTACATTATATATCAACTACGATTCACTCTCAAGTCACAGAAAAGACAGTGGACTGATCCATGATTTCATAAGGGACCTGCCAAAAAGTCTTGCCAGTCACGATATCCGGATGATCACGCCTTCAGAGGCTGCAAAACACTACAGTGCAAGGCCCCTTGAAACGCTCAAAAGTGAATCCACTGCCAGATACGGGATTAACAGCCTTATAGGAAACCATGTACAGCACATATACATGCATGAGCTTACAGGTGCAGGAAAAGAACTTGAGAATATAAAAGATAGTTCATATCATTCATCTCTGCAGCATATCTATCGCTGTCTCCAGCAAAGCAGTATTATGAATGATATGAATGCTGTAAATTATCCACTGGCATATGAAAGAGCAGTTAATAACTTTTCAATTCTATCAGACCTGAAACGCGCATTGATCTCAGGAGACAAACAATGAAATCTATATGCCTATATTTTGAAATTCATCAGCCACACCGCCTTAAATGGTTCTGGCCGGATCAGAGATCAACAGGTTTTGAAAGATATTTTGATACAGCCGTTAACAGAGAGATATTTGAAAAGGTTGCCAATAAATGTTATATTCCTACCAACCGACTCCTGCTGGATCTTATAGATGAACATGGTAAAGATTTCAGGTTCAGTGTATCTATCACCGGAACTCTGCTGGACCAATGTAGTATGTGGGGGGAAGAGGTTATTGATACTTTCAGACAGATGGCAGAATCTGGTTGTGTTGAGTTTCTTGACGAGACAAACTATCATTCGATTGCAGGCCTGTTCGACGATCGTTCAGAATTTGCAGAACAGGTGATAGAGCACAGAAAAAAGGTCTCGGATCTTCTTACAGTGCAGCCGCAGGTATTCAGAAATACCGAACTTCTATACAACAACAGTATTGCAAAGACTGCATCAGATCTTGGATACAGGGCCATACTTACAGAAGGTGCAGACCATGTACTGGATCCATCGCGGAATCATATCCATCCATTCGAAAACCAGGACATTATTGAAAACGGTCGGTATTCACCAAATTATGTATACCAGGCCAGAGATTCAAACATCAAAGTCCTGCTAAGAAATTATCCGTTGAGTGATGATATAGGATATCGATTTTCTTCGCGATCATGGAATGAATATCCATTGACTGCCGATAAATGGGCAATATGGGCATCTCGTGCCAGAGGAGACACGTTGAACATCTTCATGGATTATGAAACGTTCGGAGAACATCAATGGGCAGATACTGGCATATTTGAATTTCTGAAAAGCTACCCACATGAAGTAAGAAAAAGGAACCTGGAGTTCAATACACCCTCTGAAACTATAGATAAATACCAGACCAGGGGGATTGTTGATATAGATGATTTTACCACAATCTCCTGGGCTGATGTGGAAAGAGACACAAGTGCATGGATAGGTAATGATATGCAAAGGAGATGCTTTGAGGAAGCTAAACTTCTGGAGCCTTACGTTAAAAGAACAGAGGATCATGAACTTATCAGGATCTGGAAGCATTTTCTGACCTCAGACCATTATTATTACATGTCTACCAAATGGCTGGGCGATGCAGACGTACATTCATATTTCAGCATACACACATCACCATATGATGCAGCTATTAACTTCATGGCAGCTTTCATGGATTTTAAAACAAAAGTATTTTACAGACTTCGAAAAGATAATAAAATTCAATAAATGAGGAGATGGTTCAGTTTGGCCCAGGACATGTGCATGTTTTATACGCCCGGAGAGGATAATTGTCTTGCATGGATTAAGATACATTATGACAAAAATAATGCAACCACCTCCATGATATCCAAAATGCTGGAATCTGAAGTTGTGTCAGTAATCTTTGCGACCGTTGATAATTTTGAATATCCTGATATCGGTAAATTTTACGGATTTATTGAGATCAGGAAAGAAGAACTGAAAAATCTGATCATCAGTATTGAATCTCAAGAATATATAGTGGATGTAGAGTATGACATTTCAAAAAACAGGTTGATACATTCAATCGATTTTCCATTTACAATACTTGGTGGACGGGCAATCATTACAAGAGCACTGACATTTGTGGATATCATAAAAATAATCAGAGAAAATGTGCATGAATCTGAAGGTATACTTGTGTACAGTGGTCTCAAAGGCGGAAAACATGCTGCAAGGCATGTGAACAGGCATTTGAAGGTCGACATCAACAATTTTGCAGATATACTCAAAGAACTATTTCAGGCTGCTGGCTGGGGTCTGCTCAATATAGAATATGACCATGAAACACATGAAGGAACAATAACTGTTCGTGATTCGTTCGTATCAGACGTGTACCAGAAATCAGAAGAGCCTGTCTGTGCCTATATGTCAGGGTTCTTTTCAGGATATCTATCCGAATCGCTTGGAGAAGACATATATGTAAAAGAAATAAAATGTCAGAGTAGCGGTCATCCGGAATGTGAACATCAGATAAGGGCTGCAACTCTTCTCGATCAACAGATCTCAATCAACAGGTGAATACCGGTGATAAGGAATACCAATGCCGTACTTGGAAACTCTGAACTGATGGTAACTCTGGGTAAAATGGGTGAGATTTTGGGGTTTTTTTATCCCAGACGTGATTATGCACAGCATGTCGAAGAGTCAATGATGTGTATTTATTCAGATGAATTTGCAGAGAATACAGATGACAACAATAATTCAGATCGACTGCTGTGGATGAATTCATCCAGGTGGGAACACAGACAGAAATATACTTCAGATTCATATAATGTATCTACTGAACTAAAACATGAGAATGGTCTGGAAGTGTCAATACTTGACAGTGTGCACCCTCTGATGCCTGCACTAATAAGAAAATTCAGGATAAGTTCCAAACGAGATTTTGAGGGAAAGCTGTTCTATTATTCCAGCCTTAATGCAGGAGATATGCCAAAGCAGAATACATGCTATTGTGACAATGAAGAATATATTGTGGTGCAGTACTGGCAGGATTATCATCTGGGCCTTACATCCCTGCCTGAATTCCAGAGCTGGCAGGTCAGTAAGATATTTGGAAGCAGCTGGTGGGCAAGTCCAAAATATGATATGGAGGACGGAGTACTTCAGAACAACAGAGAGGATATCGGAAAACTGGGATCTGCTATTGGATGGGATATGCATATTAAAAAGGATGAGCCTTTTGACGTAACTATCTTTATGGGTGCATCCAACAATAAATCAAGCCT
>SKZM01000025.1 GCA_007127385.1 Methanosalsum sp. | reverse complement strand
CTTCCGGCAAGACCTTCCAGGAGTGCTACGATACCAGGACCGTTACTCCAACTGATGAGTACGTAAAGGTCTATGACGGAGCACGCAAGAAACTTGAAGAGCTGGGACTGGTATTCTGAATACGATAATAGGAGTACATTATTGAGGATTTCGATCAGATCAGGATCAAATATAAGTTTGTTCCTGATCAACTATCGAAATTCTAAATATTTTTTATAAATAACCAGAAATGATATTCTTTGGTATCGATAATATGAATTAAATATACGGAGGGTTAAAATGGGAAATTCAATGTTTCGAGGAACATTATTACTTATCCTTTTAATGTGCCTTGTTAACCTGCTGGTTCCTGCTGTTTCAGCAGATCTGACGACCCCAGCAGGTCAGGAAGGCCTTACTGAAGATATGACTCATCTGGAAGATGAGCTACATAAATTCCATAAGAACATGGATGTCTGGTTCATGTTGATGCTTGTGGCTTTCCTCATGCTTTTCATCAAGAAGTTCGAATGGGGAATCTGTCTTGCCACATTGCTTGTTCTTGCTGGAAGCTTTATAACATATCTGGCAATACAGCAGTTTGTACTTGGAGAACCATGGAGCCAGGATTTAATGATCCTGAGCATATTCTGTTCCATTACGGTTGTGATTGCGATCGGGGTGTTTTTGGGTACTGTCAAGATGTGGCAGTATTTCCTGGCAGGAATACTATTTGCTCCAGCCTGGATTGCAATAGATTGGTTCATGTTTGGATATCTTGAAGGTGTTGTTGATCCTGGAGGATCAATGCTTGTTCACATGGTAGCCGCTTACTGGGGCTGGGGTGTAATACTCGCACTCAGGGAAAAGAGAGCATTCAATGAACCCATGGATACGTCTACACATAGTATATCTTTTGTCTGGCTTGCATCCATGCTATTGTTTGTACTCTGGCCTTCGTTCGTAACTGCTCTCTTGCCTGCAGATCTTGTAAACTGGGGTATGTTTACAGCTTACATGGCAGGACTTGGATCAATAATTGCAGCATACTTTACCTGCATGTTACTTCAGAAAAGAGTTGATCCGCTTGTCTATACATATGCACTGCTGGCAGGTCTGGTAGCCATAGGATCTCCACTTATATCAGTCGATCCATGGACTGCACTGGTAATTGGTCTGGTTGCAGGTACGGTTTCAGTGTTCTGTTTCGTGAAACTGCACCCATGGCTATGTGAGAAGGCAGGTGTACTGGATGTAATGGGTGTACACAACCTTCACGGTGTTCCTGGTATAGTGGGAGCTATATTCGGAGCGATCTTCGCTGCTGGAATGGTCAACATTATCAGTCTTGTAGGAGTTCTTATTCTCTCTCTTGTTACAGGAGCAATAACAGGTCTTATCCTGAAAGCTACAAGAGGAGATATGGATGAATCTATGATGTTCAGTGACAATGCTGATTTCCTTGGATGGAAACCAGAACCTGTTGTAACTGAAGATGGTAAAGTGGTGGCACCAGCCAGCAGATCCGGTGAAAAAGTACTGAATGAATAAGAATGCTGACATCGATCAGCATCTCCTCTTTTATTTTTAAGCCGTTAATTTAAGCAGGTTCAGCTTATATACTTCGATACCGGCTGTTCTGCAAGCTGTGATTCTGCTTTTTCCGATTTCTGCACAAACGATGCAGAGCTTTATGCTATCAAGAGGAATGTTATATTTTTTAGAATAGGGAATTTTAAATCGTTGAACCTGGGCAATAGCATTATCATTAGCTTCAATTTCGATCTCAACAAGTATATGTTCATCCCGATTATTCTTGAATACAGCATCTATTCTCCCTCCCTCTACTTCGACCTCAGTGTCCAGAAACATCAGATTATTGTCTATCAGGTCAGGGTAGGATGTGATCATGCGGGATATATCCTGTTCTGTGATGCTTTCATCAATAATACATTCAGATGGAGTCTTTGCCATGAACATCTTTTTCAGGTGGGGGATAGTTTCTATCCTTTTTCCATTCTTCACATGGGGAAATACATCAATATTCTTTCCATTTTCAATTCTTACAATTACTGGAATATTATTCAACTTACCGGATCTGGATACTGGCAACGGACCCTTGCCGCTGCTGACTACTTTTATTCCTTCCCTGCGGCTTATTATTCGAAGGGATTCAAGGAATTCTTCCTTTTGCTGAGATGACATGTGTTCGATATCAATCACATGATATTCGATATCATGTTTATTTGATATATTTTCAAGTAACTCTTCAAGCTGGTCTATACTGTCATCACAGTCATTTTTGGGCCTATAAAAAAGATATTTATGCATTTGAACTTCACCGATACTTACCGTTCTTAGGAAAGAGGCTTTTAAATAGGTTTCGTATAAGTATTCCAGAAATCGAATATTGAAAGGTCATAAGAAATCAAAAACCTGGCCGCATGTCATGAAATAATAGATAGTTTATAACGGGACAGAGGGAGATATGCGGCCAGAGATCTATCAGATGTATTATATTGTCACTAAGGATGGACATTTATCCAGTCAGTTTCGTTCCCACTTTCGTTCAAATTGTTCAAACTGTTCATAGTATGCAGAGCGTTCAAAGAGTCCTTCAAAGGTTTCATCCATTATCTTCACCTCAATTCATTCTACAATTGAAAACTATATTAATGCAAAGTAAGCGAGGTGAAAGTATTAATCAATCTGGAAATCATGTTTTTTTGTTATACATATGCGAGTGTTTTATGAAGGTGGTTCTGATTTTTGGATAAAAGGAAACTTTAAATAACTATTTTTGATTATATAAGTTCATGAGTAATATTACAGGTCTTGAACTTTCATCCAGGAAAATTGATTATCTCAAATATCTTTTTGGAAAAGAAGGAAGTATCAGGACCACCCAGATATCAAATCAGCTCAATGTAGATCCTTCCACTGCAACTAAGACATTGCAGGAACTCAATGCTGAAGGATACGTCGATCATATTCCCTATCGTGGTGTTAAATTAACCGATATTGGGAGGGAGTATGCAGAATTTTCTATACGCAGACATCGGATACTGAGTCTTATGCTGAGCCATTATGGAATAAAAGGGGAAGATGCCTGCAGAGAAGTATCAAGGTTTGAAAGCAAAATTTCAAAGGATGCAATTGACCGTATTTGTAAATCAATGGGTCATCCAACAACAAGTATTTGCGGTTTGATCAGCCACAAAGAATGCGAAAACCACTCAGGTAAGATGTATTAATCCATTGTGCTGTGTAAGTCAGTATACGGGACCGTGGATCAAACCACCGAATATATAGCTTTTAATAATAAGGACCAGGGAGAAGATATTACTCTTAAAATATCAATCTGCCTTTGGAGGGAACATTTTCTTTGCTGCCTCAACCAGATCCTCCAGCTGCTCTGCAGGAATGCCTATTATCATTTCACTATCTTTTATCTGAGTGTATTTGCGGCTTCCACTACATCCGATAGTTACTCCTGCAGTTCCGTAAAGGTAGGGCTGTGCAACACTGTCTGCACAAAGGCTCTGTATACCTGCGAAACTGGCATTGACCCTTCCCCCATGCTTGTAAAGCAGACCCTGTGAGATCTTCATTATTTTTTCAGGATTTGAGATAATTACAACCACATCAGGTGCCAGAGATGTTTTCTCAAGGGGTGCATATACAAGTGACTTGATCGATTCAGGAGGTATAACCGGAATCTGCTGCATTGTGCGCCTGGCTGCATTAATGGTATTGAATCTTTTGAGCTTATAGTAGAAATCTCCGGTCTCAAGAGATTGAGTCATGGCACATAGTCCAATGGCAGCCGCGCCACCCTTGCATTTATGGTCATCTACAAGGGTATAATATGATATTCCTTCGCGTCTCACATTATCTATCATCTGACAGTGGCGTGAAGCATCTTCCAGTCTCTGGATTCCCTCAGGTACATCATGCGTTGATGGAATGAGGGATATCGATACAGGTGATGTGTCCAGATTAAATATATCTATCAATTCACGTCCCATCTTGTTTATTTTATCAATATCCATTGTTGTATCTCCAGAATGATTATTTTCTGCTGTCAGGTATCCAACCCAACCAAGCGACTATTCTAACCAAGTAAATATGAATGCTTAAAATATAGATATGTTGCTGTTATCCGGTAGCAAGAAACCCGGGAAAACCTGAACATGCACTTAATAATGGTCTTAATTAAGGACCTGAGTGTTAACTTCTCCTGGGATAAAGGGTATAATCACTGTTACTGTTAAAAAATGAATAAACTTACTATTTATCTCCTGCAATTTCTTTTATCCTTTCAAGCACTTTCAGTGCATCCTTCCTT
>SKZM01000039.1 GCA_007127385.1 Methanosalsum sp. | reverse complement strand
TCTGCGGTTATAAATTATATTGCCCCTGAGTATAGACGGATGGTAATGAAAAGATACCACAAAGCACTTAATGATCATAAAAAAATGCGATATGGGCTTTTTTTAGCAAAAAGACCAAAATCATATGAGATAGAAATACTTTCAAGCAAAAAACAAAGAATTCCTCTTGAAATGAGTTTTTCTAACATACAGTATGAAAATAAACCAGCTGTTGTGATGACCTTAAAGGACATCACTCTTCAAAAATCAACTCAGGAAGCCTTGAAACTAAGTGAAGAACGTTTAAGTCTTGTACTGGAGAGCAGCAATTTTGGGATATGGGATTGGAGCATAAATGATGGAAAAATGATGTTTGATCAAAAACTTGCAGATATAATCAATCATAATCTCATAGGCCTTGAGGCCGGAATAGAGACATGCAAACAATTCCTGCATCCTGATGATATACCAGAACTTAGGTCTACTCTTGATAATCACTTTAAAAAGCTTGATCCATATTTTGTCAAAGAATGCAGAATATTAACGCAAACTGTAGAATGGAAATGGATACTTGTTCAGGGAAAAGTAGTTGAATGGAGTAGAAAGGGATATCCTCTAAGAATGGTAGGAACAATCGGAGATATAACCCAGAGAAAACTAGCTGAAGAGGAATTAAAAAGATCTAAAAACGAACTTTCAAAAGCTTATGATGACCTCAAATCACTTGATAGGATGAAAGACCAGTTAATATCAAATATAAGCCATGAACTTAGAACACCACTTGTGTCGATCATAGGTTATAATGAACTTATATGTGAAGAGGAACTGGGATCATTGAACACCCAGCAGAAAAAAGCAGTCTCAACTGCTCTAGAAAACGCCAGAAGACTCAAAAAACTAATAGATTCATTACTTTACCTGAACATAATGGATATTAAGAATTTCACTTACGAAGTGAATAATATTCAACTCAAAGATATAGTCTGTGAAATAATCTCAGATATGTCCAGGCACATTGAAGAAAAGGATATTTCAGTCCAAACAGAGATTCCGGCTTCATTACCAGCTATCAGGGGAAACAAAGATCAATTGGCACTCATGATTTTTAATCTGCTGGATAATGCGATTAAATTTACACCTTCAGGGGGCTCGATCAATGTGAGATTGCAGGATAACATAGATAAGATACATATAAGTATAAAAGATACCGGAATCGGAATTCCAAAAAAGATGATACCGAATATATTCAAATTATTTTATCAAATAGATGCTTCGAGTAATCGCAGATATTCCGGAACCGGCCTTGGAATGTATATATGTAAAACCATAGTTGATTCTCACAATGGGAAAATAATAATCAACAGTGAAGAAAACAAAGGTACAACCGTTACAGTAATATTGCCCAAAACTGCAAATTAAAGAATTCCCAAATTAGATTTTAAAGAAGATTGAACAATTGACAGACAATTCAACAGGCAAAAGTCAATATTTAATTATCTGCTCAATGGAGTCATGAGCAATATCAATTACTTTATGTTTTAAGGATCCAAAGTCCTGAAAGTGTGAATAATTCATGTGCTTAAACAGATCCTTTTTAATGCGCCTGCCAATTATATCATCATTGCCCTGCTTGACAACAATAACAGTGGATGCAGGATACAGATCATTCATGAATCCCTCACAATCCTGATCACCGTCCACAATTCCTATTAAAGGAATGGAAAATCTATACAGAATATTTCCAGCAATGGCAGTAGTATCATCCCCTATCGTTATCGCAGAATCTGATATAGGATCGGATCCGGAAATATATTCAAAGGTATTTTTTGCATCATGATCAATAAGCACAGTTCTTGTACCTGATGTATTGTTTTTTCTGAAATTATCTCCCCAATTTATTGTATTTGGATTGCTATCTCTTAATTCCCCACTTTTAATCCATGCTTTTTTTAAATCTAAAGGGATTTTATTTTCATATCCATGAAGCTTTTCAGCACCATGATCTTTTAGTCTCCCCCCGTCTATGGAAAACAGCATTCCGTCCTTAAAAATAACACTTACATTATCGGTAAGTGCTTTTCCCACGATTATCCCATTAATGAATATGTTTTCCCCTGCATTAACTCCTGAGAGATACCTGGTACAATAACTTCCGTCTGTTTCTACCTCTATCAAAGAAGCATAAAATTCATTCCCAGAAGATTTTATTCCAAGTATTTTTGAAAAATACCTTACATGGGGAATAGCTTTCGGATTACAGGGATCCATTTCCTCATCAGAACACCCGGGACGCTCGATATGTATAAACGGTTTCATATTCAAATTTAAAATATTACCAGCTACAATAGATGTAAACCTTCGGCCACTAAAAAGATTTTTACCATGATTCAGTAAAAATACAATATCACATTTATGCATCAGTTGTTCTACCAGTTTACTGGGTCTCAAATTGCACTGGATATTGATCACATCATCCAGACCGGCATCCATTACAGCTGTTTTTCCCATAGTGCCGCCAAGTGTGGCTGTAATATCCCCATATATTGCCAGCTTTTCAAGTATTGTCCGTGCATATCCAGAATCAATCACCTGTGGACCGTGAAGAACAATACCGATTTTCATAGAATTGAAACAACAGCAATTTTACTTAAGAGCTTTCACCACTTCTTTTCCAAATTTTTTGGCACTTTTTGGATCTCTTGCAGTAATGATATAATCATCAACTACAACATCTTTATTTTCATATATCCCACCATACTTTTTAATTTCATTTATACTTTGAGGATCATTGAAAACAGTACACTTTTTATCTTTGAGTATTCCAGTCTTTGCCAGAACAACAGGGGATATGCAGATAGCTGCAATTACCTTTTTCTTTTTTTTGCCCTCATCGATCAGATTATGGAGTTTCTTATTCTCCCAGAGATATTTTTTTGAACCCATTCCACCAGCTATAACAATTGCATCATAATCATCAACCTTTGCATCTGCGATTTTTACATCAGGTTTTACAGTGCCTCCAAGCATACCTTTAGCTGTATTAGTAGTGAGGCTTGCGACACTGATTTTCGCATCCTTGGATTCAAATATTTTTTTGGGTTCAAAGAATTCCTCATCCCTGAAATCATTCTGGGCTACAATCATAAGTATTCTACTGGAACTATTATTCTTTGCCATAATCATTCACCACTGCATGAATTGTCTTTCTTACTTTTAAACTTCGCGGAAGTTAAAATATTACATCCATGTCGAAAGGTTTATTCAGGTTTGTTACCAATTCTGGCTAAGATAAAATGCCTGAAAAACTCTATGATCAGATCAATGAAATACTCAGAAATGGGCCTCTTTCAATCAGCGGTATAACCCGGGAATTGAGAACAAGAGGAATTGCAGAACATAGGCTGATGCTCACAGGCTACTTGAGAGCTTTAAGAGATCTGAAAAAAATCAGCGAAGCCGAGATACCACCTTCAAAGGTATACACAAAAAAAGAAGATCTGGATAATCCAAATGCAGACATATATAATCTCATAGCAGTGCAAATAAAAAGCATTGATTATGAAATCAGGCTTCCAGTTGCAGTATATTTAATATCAACACTATTCAAACGATCAGTTTTCAGACAGGAACTAAAGCTGGCAGGAATAAATACCAGTAATCTAAAGCATGATCTCGAAGACGATGAATTTTTGATCAGGGAATCAGAGGACAACAACATTAGAAAATATCGTACAGAAATCACAAAGATCGATATTCCTGTCAATGATCCTGCATACGAGATAGTCAATATATCTAAAAGATTAGTACAGATATCAGGTAACGTTATGGCTGAAATCCTCAAAGATGTTGTTGATATGAACGGGCTCGTCCCAAAAACACAACAAACAAAATTAACTATGTGATTCCGGCAATAAGTTATCCTTAAAATACATTTGCTTCTTTTTTTTACATTATACTTACTTACAAAAATCATTTAACTTCGAAACGGTCCGAAGCTATCTAAAAGAATAAATATACTGCAAACCAATATTCTAATCTAAAGTAACAGAAATCAAAACAGATATTTCAATATTTTACATATATTCAAGAATAAACCTATATTCATAAAAAAATCATGAATCAGGAGTGGGATCTAATTGGCAGACCAAATATCACTTGAGATCATTATCTTTTTTGGTGTAATGATAATTTTCATTTTGGCCATATCTGCTGTTTTTGTATACTGGATATTACTTGCCCGAAGAGCACTGGAAAGTGGACGCCGGAAACAAGAGCTTGGAGGGCAGAAAGAATCAAATGACAACAGTTCCAGGAAAAATAGTTCTTTGAAATATAGTTATTTAAAAAAATAGATCATA
>SKZM01000169.1 GCA_007127385.1 Methanosalsum sp. | reverse complement strand
GTCCCAGGAGATCGCTCTTTCAAAGAATCCTGTTGATACTGAAGCATGGTTCTCCAGATCACCTTCCAGGGATATGTATTTTGATGATATTCTAACCCCGATGGGTCCTTCAGGTATTATTGAGAAACTGGATGTTGTGGATAATCCTTCAGTACCAAGAAAAGTTGATTACCTTGCCTATGACACTGATGCGAGTGCAGAAGATGCGGTCAGTGAACTGTATTCAGGTAACATTCCTGTCCATCATATAACACATCTGCTTTCAATCGGGCTGCTTGGTAAACAGAGGCGTCTGGTACCAACCCGATGGTCAGTAACAGCAGTGGACGACATGGCCGGAAAAAACCTCATTGAAAAGATCAGGGACTATCCCCAGATATCTGACTTTACTCTTTTTTCAGGTGAACTATTTGGTAATTATTTTGAAATTTTGCTTATTCCCAGAACATATTCTTTTGAACTCATAGAGGCATGGATGCCCAGAGCGGTCTGGTCAGGAGATGAAATATGGGTTGGATCAGATCATGAGACCTTTTCGGGAAAAAAAGGATATTCAACCCTGGCAGGAGGGTATTACTCTGCAAGACTGGCAGCGCTTGAATATCTGTTTAGTACACATAGGCAGGCATCAATCTTTATTGTAAGAGAGATCCGACCGCAATACTGGGCTCCGCTTGGAGTCTGGGTGGTCAGGGAAGGTGTTCGCAGGGTGCTTAAAAGAGATCCGGAACATTTTTCATCAATGGAAGAAGCCCTGAAATGTATGTCTATGCGTCTTGAAACACCTGAGTCAATGTGGCGATCAGAGGCAAAATTACTGGATGAGATCAAATGTCAGTGTACACTTGACCATTTTATCTAATTGTTCAAATTACCGTCTTCTTTGACTGCTTTTAGCAGTTCTATAACTGAATAGGCTGCCCTTGTAATACCCATGCTTCGGTTATCAGTATCTGTTCCTGCAAGATACAGGTTCTTTATAGGTGTCCTGACATTTGCAAATTTCCCGTTAATGGTAACCGCACCTTTTTCAGGGACGCCAATCTGTTCATGTTTCATTTCTATGTGCTTTTCAATACCAGGTACTGCTCTGTAGATCGTATTGTATGCTTTTTCAATCTCAACCTTTTCAGAATTATTGCTGTCAATTATAAAAGCAAATCCTACAAGCTGCTTCCCCTTTGGTGCAAGGGATGAATCATAGTTACTGATGGGCATTGCCCAGTATGGAAAATCCTTATACCAGATCTCTGAACCAATGTAGCTGAACTCTTCCATGACCTGATCCAGCCCAAGCCAGATCGTAAGGCTTTTTGTCTGATCGATTTCATCAAGCTCCTGTATATAGGATGCAGGCAGTTGTTCCGTCATTTTCGGAAGGTCCTTTGCAAAGCCGGTATGGATGACCATATTTGAATGGTAGGTATCATCTGCTTCCACACCTATTGCTTTTCCATCTTCTGTGATAATCCTGTTCACCTTGTTCTCAGTCATTATCTCTACGTTATCTGGCAGTGACTGGAGTATGGTGTTAAGCAATGCCTTTAGACCCTGTCTTGGATATCCCTGGGAACAACTGGCCTGGTTTGTTGCCAGTCTTCCAAAAGATGTCAATGGGACCGAGAATGTACTCATACGGCTGTGCAATGGTTTGTGAAGATTTGAGGGTATGAGTGACTGGAGTATGGATTCTGTCTGTTTTCTCTCAAACTTACCCATATCCATTTCAAACTGTTCCTGTGTGATACTGTCCCTGACAAAGGCACTTCCGGTCAATATCCTGTGAACAGATGTCTCCTTCATCGATTTTCCTGAAAGGAAATAGCAGATAGCATTGACAAAATCACAGGTATCCTTTGATAATGTCTTTGGGAGTGTGTCATAGACTGACTGCTTTGAGAGGTCCATTCCGAATGTGGAAAGTGTGAGTGCCTTTGTGATTCCCTGGGCAATTATCAGACGGTCCCGTTTTGGAAGTGCATCAAATGTAATGAACTCTTTCAGGTTGGAGGGGACAACCATAAAATTTTTCTCTGTCCTGGCAAAATAATTCCCATAGTTCTCAAATACAGGGACGTAATCAAAATAATTGTCCATCAGTCTTTTGAGTGGGCCAACTTCCAGGTGGGTGATTGCATGGGGGCCTGTATCAACCTGAAATCCATTAACGTCATAGCTGTTACACTGCCCGCCAATATTCTTTCCTTTTTCAAGTACAAGTACCTTCTTGCCGTGTTTTGACAATGTAAGTGCACAGAGCAGTCCGCTGACTCCTGCACCTACAATGACCACGTCATATTTCATTTTGTAATTCCTGATTTATTCAAAAATTTCCGGCACGATTCGCCTGGCAACTTCTTCATAAGCTTTTGTAAGGTCACCTTTGTCAAATCTGAATATGTCCTTGTCCAGTGAATCCCCGGTAGTTTTGTCCCATAAACGGCAGGTATCACATGAGATTTCATCGGCTACAACAATTTCTCCATTGACCCTTCCAAACTCCAGTTTGAAATCCGGGAGCTTCAGTCCCTTCTGATCCAGATATTCCACAAGTATCTCATTTATTTTCAGTGCCATTGATCTGATCTGTTTTAGCTCCTCAGGTGTTGCGAGTTCCATGGCAATGGCAATATCCTCATTGATCATCGGGTCTGCATATTCATCACTCTTATAGTCCATTACAATAACCGGTTTATTAAAGTGAGTCCCTTCTTTGATCGGATATTTTCTTGTGATAGAGCCTGCCGCTATATTTCGTGGTATTACTTCAATTTTAATTATTTCCACAGCATCAACAAGCATCTCAGTATCAGATTCCATTTTTTTGAAATGGGTTTTTATTCCTTTCTCCTCCAGCATTTCAAAAATCTTTTTTGATATCTGAGCATTGTAATATCCTTTCTTTGCTACTTCGCTCTTCTTTTTCCCATCAAATGCCGTCAAACTGTCCCTGAATTCTGCAATGAGTTCAGAGGGGTTTTCTGTCTTGTAGATGGTCTTAGCTTTTCCTGAATATAGCACTTCGGTCTTCATTCTTTCACCTGTTCCTGTAAGAGAGCTGTAATTTTACCCATAATGGTACTAAACCTTAATAAAAGTATCACTCAAAATGACCCCTGGTTTTAAGGATCATCAAAATAGATTTTTTGTTGAAGTGATTTAGAGTAATTAGTCAATATCGGATCATTTTGTTAATATCCTGCCTTTATTCTAATACAAAACCTTATTTATTATTTAAAACATTGACTACAGAAGGTGATTCAATGGCAAAAGAACTTATGAGGATTGGAGTATCACTTCCTGAAAATCTTTTAACAAAATTTGATAAGATAATTGAAAAAAGGGGTTATTCTTCTCGTTCTGAAGGTATACGTGACTCCATACGCAGCTATATAGCACACTATGAATGGATGGGTGATGTGAAGGGACGACGTGTTGGTACGGTTTCTCTGATATATGATCATACCAAAAGAGGTCTTGCCAATTCCCTTACAGATATTCAGCATGACTATTCACAGATGATAAAATCTTCAATTCACATACATCTGGATCACTCTAATTGTCTTGAAGTAATAATTCTTGATGGTGAAGGTGAGGACATAAAATCTCTTGCTGAAAAGCTCATGTCACTCAAAGGTGTAAATTACGTAAAGCTGCACACAGCTCCCCCGGGTGAAAAAATTTAAAGTTCTTTATAATCCTCTTTAATGGATTTTATTATTGACTGCCCCATTTCTGTCAGGTAGTATATCTGAAAGCTCTTCTCTCTCTTTGAATCAATAAGTCCGGCATCTTTGAGGAGCTTGAGATGGTATGATAGAGCAGAATACTTGTAGTCTGTGATCCCAACAAGAACGCATACACACAACTCCTGTATGTCAAGTGCCTTGATTATATTCAGCCGTACAGGGTCTGATAGCAATTTGAATAGTGCTGCTATCTTGCTCATATCCTCGGATAATGTTGATTTCACTTCTGCAAGTGTTCTGTCATCGATCTGATAGTCACCAGTGATGCCTTTTATTTGTCTGTCCTGCATTGTGTCCATTCAAATCACTTATTTATAGCATTCAATTAATAATTTATCCCTTTACCTGAAGAAACTGTATAGGATCCCTGTATCTATTTGTAAGGGATAGGTCATTTCTGGACAATGATCTAATTCTCATAAGTGGTTATCACTGTGAAAATATTAAAATATCATTGAAGATATTCTATCATGGGGATTAAGCTATATGAAAAGTATAAAGTCACTTTGTCCGGAGTGCCATTTTCCTATAGATGGAAAGCTGTTTGAAGAAGATGGGAAATTGATGGTGGAAAAAGCATGCAGTGAACATGGCAGCTACAAGGATATATACTGG
>SKZM01000236.1 GCA_007127385.1 Methanosalsum sp. | reverse complement strand
TGAGATTATCATAGTCTGATAAAAGGCCTATGTAATATCAATCTGAAAATCTCATATAATAGATAAGAATATATGATGTTCATGCAGCTACAGGCGCTGCCTGAACTTCAGTCTTTCGTATCTCAACTCTTCTGATCGGGTATATGGTCTTAACGTTTCGATATATATTTGCAGAAAGTTTTCCACCGACCAGTTCCTCAACAAACTGTTCAAATCCAACTTCTGTTGAGCGCTGTCTGACAACATCTTCCATAACTGCTCTGATTGCTCTTATCTGACTTGAGCGTGCTCTTTTAACAGTGAAGCATATAGGCTTGACTCTGACCTTGATTCCGTCTTTTGTAGTAACAGTCAGGTTCGAATCAATTCTGGATGTCTGTCTTTTGACAATGGAACGCAAATAATCGGTTGTTATCTCATGGCCCATGAACTTAACCTGTGCAACATCTCCAACAACATCATCAACTCTTAGTTTCAGCTTTATGTTATGTTTTGAGAAATCGTTTGTAAGTTCACCAACAGTTGTTTCAATTACCCTGCCTACCAGTTTGCGGGGGTCATCAGATGGTGTCTGTCCGATAGTGATCCTTCCCATGTAGTCAGGCGTTTCCAGTGTGTACCACTGCTTTGATTTCCATTTATCAAGCTTTCTTTGTACTTTTCTTGCCAAGTTATTCCTCCAATATCAATAAGCTTCTGACTTTGAATTCGATAATTTCATGAATATCTCAAACATGCTCGACTATAGTCAACATATCTGTATATAAATAAATCGGTCATGTATTCATTTGGGTTTCCTATATGCAGTTATGTTATAAAAAGCTGAAGCCTTCTGGAATCTCTCCAACTATTTTTCTGAATTTTTCAGGCCATCCCTCAGGGTCAAGTCCCTTCTGTGCCAGGAACACTGAAGCCCATCTCTCAAGTCCCACACCAGAACATCCTGACCAGAGTTCCTCTCCGGACTGGCATTTTACATTAAATCCTGAAGGATATTTGTTTCCATTGACACTGACGTTCTGGAACTCAAGCCACTCTCCATCTTTCCCGCGATATGGCAGAGGTGCTTCATAGTCGATAGTTCCAACGTCATTTTGCTGGGAAACACCTGCTAACCCCTCCTGTGCCATGAACCAGGGAGTTACCCATGCCATCCTCCACTCAAGGTCAAGTATGTTATTGAAAATATGCTTGTATTTTTCCTGAAGCTGACTTGAAGCTTTGGTAACCTGTTCAGGTGTTCCGGTCCATAGTATTTCTATCCTGTGGAACTCATCCACCCTTTCCATTCCGTGAATGCCGCCACTTTCATACCTGTGTGATGTTCCTGAGCGATCAAATACCTTTATGGGAAACTGATCGTTTGCTATGGTTTCACCCTGCAGGAATACCCAGAACGGAGGACATTGGGCGTAGCACATCCCTCCTATGGGATCCCCTATCTTTTCCTTGATACGGGAGACTGGAACTTCGTGGGTTACTTTATAGTAATCACTGATCTCTTCCCAGTACTCAGGATCTCTGGTCTTTGGAGGGCACACGTAATATATTTCAGGATATACTCCTTTTGCATGTCCTGATTTTTTCCAGACCTCCCATGGGATCAGCTTTGGGAACATCATTTCCCTGTATCCCAAAGGTTCAAGTAACTCCTCAACAACAATCTTTTCAAATGCTCTAAACAGTCTGGTTGACTGGGGACCATGGATCCATTGGCCTCTGCTCGCACCTCTTTTTATCCAGCCTCTTTTCATCATTTCCTGGGTAGGGTCCATTTTGAATGGCTGGTGCTTTTCTTCACTCTGCCAGAGCAAATTCCAGTGCTCTGCTTTTCCTCCATAGGTAAGTGCTGCGATTTTGTCTTCAATGAGGGTAAGTATTCTGTCCGGTATTCTCTTCTCGATTTCAGATTCTGTTACATCAAGGGTCAGCAGGATGGATCCGTCTGTATACTCCATGCTGGTCACAAAAGGAATTTTTATCTCTTTAAGATCGGTTTCTGATGGGATCTTTATAGTGAATGAGTGAACTTCAATACCTCTTATTCCTACATGGAATTTCTTTCCAAGTTCAGGAGCTATTTTTTTTCTAAGCCTTAACACGGCATCATGAGCTCTTACATACTTTCCGGATAAGATCTGGAGGTTAATCCTGTCTTCTTCCACACTCCAATGTGCAATTATTGCACCCTGTCCTGCAGGTGCTCCTTTTGAAAGCAGGTCTTCTGCATCGTTGAAAAGACTCTCAAGTGTATCTCTTGCTGCAGAAGCATCGGCACTTGTTCTAAATGATGCGTTAAGGTTGAACTCCAGATCCATATATTTTTCCTCGCTGATCAATTAATATATTTCCGTCAAGAACTGAATATTTATCATTTTTCTCTATAATCTGAACACTGTAAATTGAATAGATGCCTTCATTAACATGGCATCCT
Source organism: Methanosalsum sp. (assembly GCA_007127385.1). GTDB lineage: Archaea > Halobacteriota > Methanosarcinia > Methanosarcinales > Methanosarcinaceae > Methanosalsum. The sequence continues at coordinate 2,004 of SKZM01000236.1, read as the reverse complement.
TTTAATATTTTATTGATATACTGTTTCACCGGTTATCCAGAGGATCACTATAAGTGGCATTTCCAGCATACAGCAGTTATTTGATTACTGCTTTTAATGATAATATCTTATATTTACGTTTCTGAATAACCTGGATGTAAAAGAAAATGCATATATCCTTCCATACAGTTGATTTATTGAAAATGAGCGAACCGGCCACAAATCCTTATATCAGGGATCAGGATGAGACCTTAAGAATATCAGAGAGGTATTTTATTGAAGGACCGATTTGATAAAATTCGCAGGATACTTCTGGGTATTCTTGTACTGAATTTAATAGTTGCAATAGCAAAAATAGTATACGGTTCTTTTACAGACACTCTCAGTATTCAGGCGGATGGATATCACTCATTGTCCGATGGAATATCAAATATTGTGGGACTGATCGGAATTAAAATGGCATCTCGTCCTCCGGACAGAGATCATCCGTATGGTCACAAGAAATATGAAAGTCTTGCTTCGATCGGTATTGCAATGATGCTTGTCTTCATAAGTTTCGAATTGCTTCACAGATCTTATGACAGATTTGTAACGGGAGATATTCCTACAGTTACCACAATGAGCTTCATTATTATGATCGCAGCCATGCTCATAAGTATAATGATCTCAGTTTATGAAAAAAGGGAAGGTGAGAAACTTGGCAGTGAGATTCTCATCGCAGATTCAATGCATACAAAAAGTGATGTATATTCCACTCTGGCTGTCATAGTGGGCCTTGTGGCAATAAGGGCCGGATATCCGATAGTAGATCCACTGATAGCATTGATAATAGCGATCGTTATCCTTCATGCAGCTATTTCAATTGTACGGCAGAGTTCCCAACCACTATGTGATGCTTCTAGAATGAATAACAGGTCTATAGCGTGTCTTGTCGAGCTGGTGTATGGCGTTGTTGATTGTCATAATATCCGGACACGTGGAACTTCCGGAGATGTGCATATAGATCTTCATGTTACTGTTTCTCCTGATATGCGAACTGATGAAGCGCACAAGGTAGCTGATAATGTGGAGAAGATACTGATAGATAGTTTTGAAGATGTTACAGATGTGGTGGTTCACATTGAACCGGCATCTGGTAGGAAGAAGCAACAGGGTTAATTAAAGTAATAAAGTATATTATCCTTATTGATTTACTCATTTTTTATATCTTTGAGTATATCTTCAGCTATCTTTGCATTCATAAGGTAGTCATCCACTGTAGCAATAAGTGACGTGATCTTTTCAGTTGATATACTGATGCTAATATTATGCGCATCTATATTAGTTTCAATATTACGGAGGTTGTCGGGGGATAGAGATTTTGCGACAATTTCTGCAATCCCTGGATTTTCCACATCCCTGAACTCTATAGTGCAATACATTTTCATGTCAGGTTCTCTTCAACACTGGTTTTGAGCTGTTTTTCTATAATCTGATCTACTCTATTCAGGAATTCTTCCTCTTTGCCTGGTGGGATGGTAGCACCGGATGCAATATTATGCCCTCCCCCGTTTCCTCCAACTGAGCCGGCAGCGTCACGAAATGCAGCAGCCAGATCCACGCCCCTTTTAATAAGAGGCCGTGTTGCCCTTCCAGAAACCTTGACAATATCATCAGTTTCATTAAGAGCTATAAATGGGAGATCTGTATGGATATATCTTACTACAATGCCTGCAATAGTACCGATGGATTCCAGTTCATTTGCTTTAAGATATCTGATGTTCTTTCTCACCTTTATCATATCTTCGCAGCTTTTCATGTCAGATATTATTTTTCTGTGGTTTTCTCTGGTAAGTGATTTAGCTTCCTCTACCACAGTTTTATCGCGCATACAAAGCGAGAGTGCAAGTCCTCCCTTCTTAACCTTTCCACAGGTATTGGCTATTTCTACAAGATCATAAATATTGGTTACAATTTCATCATTCAGGAAATATACATCACCTATGACCGATTCAATTGCATCCGAACTTGCTTTTTTTGCAAGTT
>SKZM01000162.1 GCA_007127385.1 Methanosalsum sp. | reverse complement strand
GAAAAAGTTGATAAATCCACACTCCCCCACAAGGTATGGAGCGGATGCATCAAATGTCCAAAGTTTCCTGAATGTGAAGAAATCGCACTTATCCGGCAACTTGAACCAGCCCGGCCTGACACATGACCAGGAATTAGATCAGATAAGACTCCGGATTTTTAAGAAAATCCATAGATAAACAATACATTATATTTGAACCCTTTATGAGTATATCTTCATCTATATCGAACCTGTTGGAATGATTTCTTTCAACAATACCCTTTTCTATATTTTTTGCTCCCAGCAAGATAAAAGTACCCGGTATTTTACGCAGATAAAATGCAAAATCTTCAGAGCCAAAGAATTTCTTTATTTCAGGGTTTATATTATCATAATTATTGACCAGAAAACGAGTTGCAGATTCTGTAAATCCGGGATTGTTAATAAGTACAGGATATGCCCGGCTCAATTTCAGAGTATACGATGGAAGACCTGGTAGATGCTTAAGAGAATATTTCTTCATCAGATTGTCAAGGACATCCCTGAAAGTATTTTCTATCATATCAATATGATCACATGAGAATGTTCGCACACTACCGTCCATATATACACAATCCGGAATCCTGTTAAACTGTGATCCACTATGGATGTTTCCAAAACCCATCGCATAACTGCCGTGACCAAGCATCTGATCTATTTCTTTGCGTATACTGCATATAAATTCGGAAGCAATAGCAATAGGGTCTATACATTTATCATAGTCCGAATGATGACCACCCTTACCCTGAATAGTCATGGAAAACATGTTTGAACTGGCCATCAAAGAACCTTTTTTAAGGGCAACTGTACCTGTATCCAGACTTGTGAACACATGGATGCCAATAATCGCATCAACACCTTCGAGTACTCCCTGTGCTATCATTTCTCTTGCCCCGCCTGGTGGCTGCTCTTCTGCAGGCTGAAAAATAAGCTTTATACTCCCTCTGAAGCATCTGCGGTTTTTATTCAGTAGTTTTGCAGCACCCAGCACCATCGTCATATGTGCATCATGTCCACATGCATGCATGAATCCGGGATGCCGGGAAATATATTCCAGATTCTTTTTGGTCAATTGTTCGGTTACCTCAAGACCATCCATATCAGCCCGCAGGGCAATACACTTTCCACTTTCAATACCATCTATTGTTGCAACTATACCTGTGCCTGCAACCATTTCATATTTTATTCCCATGTCTCTTAGAATATCAATGATCTTCTGCTGGGTTTTAAATTCTCTAAAGCTCTTCTCAGGTATGCTGTGAAACTCTCGTCTGATCTTGATCAGCCATTCATTTAGATCATGTATATCATTATTCATAATAAACCAGGAGTGATAAAAATCCTTATTTCAAGTATATCTGCCCATAAACAATTAAATAATACATCTCCATTGATATTAAAAGATTATAGCCTGAAAGAGCCTAACATTCATAACCAATAATAATGGATTGATATCAATGGTAAAAACTAGAATCAGGGATTTCATTATAACCAAAGAAAACTGGATATTTGCTGTTGCAGATTATTTCCATCCAAGTGGAATTCGTTCCGTGCTCAGATATGTACCCGATGAGACAGGAGACAGGAAACTTGACAAAATAAGATACAGAAAATATGATTTTGATGATGCTTTCCGGTTCATGAAATCAAACAGACAGGAGTGGGTGGAAGATGTACACATAGTTCCTGAAGAGCAGGTAAAACAGATATTGACACCGCCTGAAAGGATTCCTTTTCTTGTAAAAAACGACGATCGTGTAAAATATATTGTAAATAATCTAATATCTGCCGGAGTGCCAAAATCATGTATGGGGGTAACAGGTTCAATGCTTCCTGGTTTACAGAAAAGTGGCTCTGATATTGATTTTGTGGTATACGGAAATGCCTGGTTCGATGCCCGCAGGGCACTCATATCTGCAAAATCCAGAGGAGGGATCATTGAGGATATCAGTGAAGAGATGTGGGAATTAATCTACAACAAAAGAAAACCAGAATTGTCATTTGAAGAGTTCATGGTTCATGAAAAACGCAAGGGTAATAGAGGCATGGTTCAGGGAACATACTTTGATCTTCTGTTTGTGCGTGACTGGAGCCAGATCAAAGAACCTATAAAACGCGGTATTGATCTGGGATATATGGAAATTGAAGCAAGGGTCACAAATTCAGATCTTGCATTCGACAGTCCATCTGTATATATGATAGATCACGATGAAATTGACCATGTACTCTCATATACCCATACCTATTCAGGACAGGTGATCAAAGGAGAGATTATGCATGCTAGGGGTATGGTTGAGCAGGTAGGAGCCATTAAACGCCTTGTTGTAGGCACATCCAGGGAACCAGAAGGTGAGTGGATTCGTTCACTCACACTCCTGGAAAGTAAATGATCAGCCTCCTCCTGTTGCCTGAGATGAGAGTTCGGAATCAAATGATTCCATATCTTCTAAGGATCCCCTGTAAGGTTGGTATTCTTTCTTTTTCTCAGCTTTCTTAGGAACCTTCTTCATTGTTGTAACTTCAAGAAAATCCACCCGGTAATACAGATCGGTATCATCAAGCAGTGCCCATGTGCCTTCCAAATCCTGCTTGATGTCAGTAACATTGCCAACAGTACCTGTATTTATGTAGTGCACAGTACTACCTACCTTAATTGGAACCCCATTAATATCTAACACTTCGCCAATCTCTTCTTCACCCAATCTATAACCTCCTGTATCAAAATTCAAATAAATTCATATTTCAAATCTGCACTTCTTTATTTCACAATCCGGCCTGTTCATTACTTCAATTCCACCGCATATCCCCTTTATTCTAAGACCTTTGAAATCCTCTGTTGAACACAGGACATTCTGGTCAGGGTGTGTTCCGGGAATGATCTCACATGACAATTGTGTTGAATTACCTGCAGAAACCACTGTCTTCAATCTTTTTGATGCAGGGTGATCTGGTGGAAGGACGATCATTGGAGATCTTAGTTCACGTATTGTATACAGGATACATTTGAGACCGTTTTCCGCAACTTTTCCTGTGAAAAAAGCTGAAGCTATTATAAGATCTTCAGTTTCAAGTCCCAATACGATTTCCTCAGATTCGGTTTCCAGGAAAAACTGAGGTTCGGGTCCCGCCTTTACAACACCGACTGTACCATAGCTTCCTTTAATAAACAGGATCTCGTTTTCTCCAAGAGGAAATCTTTCTGCATCAGACATCTCCCTGGTGTCCTGCTGCATGTAATCAGTCCTGTTCTCTCACATCTTTGGACCCGCATGACGGACATGCTACGTTCTTACCGATTCCTTTGAATTTATTATTGCATTCATTACACGTATATTTTTTAGCAGGAATCTCTTCATCAATGTTTAGATCATATGAATCTCCAACACTGCACATTAATCTCACCATGTAAATAATGCAAGCTGATACTATATAGATTCAACTGATACTTTTTTTTATTTGAGAGATTCGATTTCAGCACGCAGTTCTGCCATTGTAGCAACTCTTTCTGCAAATGCATTGTGTCGATGAATGCTTTCTTCATTAATCTGTTTTATCACAACAACAGCATCATCCGGTAGATGATCAAATTCATTTACAATGTTGCGGGCCATTGTACGTACACAGTCTTCAACAAATTTTGGATTTAAATGTGCCTGTTCAACCACTACCGCTTCATCACTGCGCTTTAGAAGTTCAACAATTCTGGAACTCATAGATTTTTCAATGATCTTTATTATTGTCTCAAGTGATACCGATGCATTGCCCTTAGACTCAACAGATATGATCCCGCGGCCACGCTGATTATGGGTTGCCATTGGTACCTTGTGAAGGAATTTGGCAATCGTCTGGTTGTCAACACCAAGTGCCTCCAGTTCTTTTTTTGCAGTGTCTCTCATTATTTCCTGAGCACAGGGACAGGCTGTCATGCCAACAACTTCAGCACCAACCAGGTTTCTCACCTCTATATTATCATTATCTTTTCTGACAGCTGTGGACTCTGCAAAAATATCAACAACTTCCTGACAGTTCATTTTAGTCGCAGGAGATTCCCGTTTGATAACGTATTCACTTTTCATTATTACTTCTGACTGGGTCGCATATTCGTGTCTTGTGAGTAAGCTGTGTGCTACATCACTGCAAAGCTGTTCGATCTCATAAACCGGCATGTTGAGAGCTTTTTCCAGAACTTCATCTACTGCCTCAAAATTTCGAGATAGATTTGCGCCTTTCAGGTTTGATGGAAGATCTACAAATATATCAAAGGTGCTTATCAGCACAATGGGTCTTTTACCATTTCTTTTTATCTCGACCAGTTTTTTTACATCTGTCACACCAACCCTTGAGAGGTTGACTGGGATCTGGGGTTTATTTGCCTGAACATCAGGAAGCATTACAATAGGAAGTTCCATAATATGACCTCACTGTAAATAT
>SKZM01000067.1 GCA_007127385.1 Methanosalsum sp. | reverse complement strand
TGTGCGTGTAACATATTTGAATGTCATTACATTATCTGCCGTTGTAAGTGCATCACTGTATTTGAAGTCAATCTCATGCTGCCCAAAGGCCACTTCGTGATGTGAAGCCTCTATATCAAAATTGAGACTTGTGAGTGTTAGCACAATCTCTCTTCTGATATCTTCGGTTAGATCCGCAGGTGCAAATTCAAAATAACGCCCGAAGTCATGGGGGCGTGTGGTTGCAGACCCATTATCTTTTTCAAACAGGAAAAATTCCAGTTCAGGTCCGACATTGAATTCGTATCCCATATCTTTTGCTTTGTTGATCATTGTTTTCAGTACATACCTGGGGTCTCCCCAGAATGGCTGACCATCGGGCATATATACATCACATATCATTCTGGCAACGACATCTTTTTCGTTCCACGGAAGTATTGCAAAGGAATCAGGATCAGGTTTTAGAACCATATCTGATTCATCGATACGAACAAATCCTTCAATTGAAGATCCATCAAAAGATATTCCTACATCCAGGGCCTTCTGTATCTGAGTTACAGGGATTTCTACGTCTTTGACAACGCCCTGAATGTCAGTAAACTGCAATCTGATAAATTTAACATTATTTGTTTCTATTGAATTGAGTACTTTTTCTTTGGTGCTACCAGTCATTACATCGCCTGTATTATATTTGCATTTAATCTATTGAGGTCAATATTCATATTCCTTCATCTGAGTATATCATCTTTTTGGTTGGATCTTTTCACTTTAAATCAGTAATAAACAGATGAATGTTGCCTGTTCTATTTCCCAGTTGATTTTGTGCACCATCAGCAAAAAAGGAGTATTTATATGCCTTATTAATAAGGTGCCAATTCATTTTTTATATCTGCATTTAATGTCACATTCTTTATTGTACCTGTCATAATCGCATTTTATGGATATTTCCAGCTCCTGGTCCCAGTCAAGTCCAAATATCTCAGAAATATATGCAACTCCTTCCTCCAGAGCCACACGTACAGCTTTTTTGCAGCATCTGGGTCCACCGGCATCTGCGATCATATCAAGGGATCTGGAAGTTGCCCGAAGTGAATGCGACCTTTCCCGGGGCAATAATGGGGTGGCATCTGTCAAGACACTAACTGCAACTCCTGTACCTATACCTGCCCCACATGCTCCGTAAAATCCACAGTATCCACCCGGTATGGTTCTCCCCCGCTTGATCCCTTCCAGAATTGTGGATTCATTCTTTTTTCCTGTACGATTCTGGTAGGCGGCTATCAGCACAGCAGGGACAAGTGCATGATGTTCAGGCCCATGCATAGGAATCCTTGGGTGGCGCATCAGGGTCTCTGCTATCTCAAAAGGATTCTCAAGATCAGTGTTTAAACAAAAGGTTTCAATTATTTCGACTGCATCTCTGGAATGACATTCATTGCATACATAATGCTCTTGCTCACAGAGTAAATAGGTCTCCTCCTCTTCTTTGCAATAATGACATCTTGCAGTTACTGCCTGGCTTAGATATTCAATATCTCTCCCACAAACCATGCAATCAGATTTTTGTTTAGGCCTGGTACTTAAATTTATCATGTTATCTATCTCGATATCTGAATTGAAATCCGGGCTTGTTCATCTGTCCAGTGTTCTGATTTATCTATCTAATATAAAGAAACCAGACAGAATATATAATATTATATTGATTACATGGAAGATATATGGCTTCCGATTGATATGGACATTCATTCCTTTATATCTCCTTGAATACCTTTGCAAGAGATTCCCCTTTTACATGTATGGAGAACTGGGAGAAGTATCCAAATGGTGTGGTATGTACTTCTATATCTCTCTGTTCCAGCTTTTCTTTTATCTTTGAAATGATCTCTACAGCACATTCAGGTGAAGATTTACTGGATGAGAGATGTGCAAAGGAATGGAGGACTATCCTGTTTTTATCTAGTTTATTGAGGTACCATCTAAGGTTGGTTACCGCTTTTTTGATCACCTTGTTTTCTCTTTCTTCGTCCTCAGCTTCTACATGCATGAATATCACTGCTGCGTTTTCTATACTAGCCTGGCTTCGGGTATCTTCAACATCTTCAAGTGTTTTGCTATGGGTTTCAAACCGGAAATGCTCCGTATCAAACATTAGCATTTTCATTGTGAGCTCACCATGTAGTGAATATTTATGCAACCAATCAAATAGTTGATCATATCAGCAAAAATCTCAGGCCTGGATATTGGTCATGATTTGGAAAATACGGCATGCGCACATTATTGTTTTTTTCATAATGACCTCGGATACACACTTTTTTTGGTATATGTCTGACTAAAGTTTTTATTTTGTTGTAGGTGGTTGGATATAAAGAAATTCAAAGTAAATGTAATCTAATTTAATGATATCCGGTGTTTTGTATCAATTATTAATGATAAATCACAATACTTATATATCACATTATTTATCATTATAATTGTAAACAAACTATGTTCATCTATATTTCAATGTACTGAAATATTGGCTGAATGATATAGTGTAGGGTGTTTGTTATGAAACAGAAAGTGCATGGAAAGATCGTTTGCATATGGGGTGGGATGTAAATGAAGGAACAACTCAAATTTGAACCTGATTCCACGGATTCACTGGCTATATACCTTTATATTTTTGGTATACTCCTGATTGTAATCCTCTATTTGTCAGGTGTTCTGGGGTAAGTCCATTCTATCCTTTTCCTCTATTTTTATCTTAAATTTTTTAAACATGTTTTGTATTATTATGTCATATTGTGAAAATATATTGAATAAATCACATAAAAGATGAGGTCAGAATATGCAGAAAGCTACATTTGCTGCAGGATGTTTTTGGGGTATAGAAGATGCTTTCAGTAGGCTGGACGGTGTGATCCATACACTTTCCGGTTATACGGGAGGACATGTGAAAAATCCAAAATACAAAGATGTCATAACCGGAAGGACCGGTCATGTGGAGGCTGTACAGGTAACCTTTGATCCGTCAGTGATAAGTTACAGACGTCTGCTGGATGAGTTCTGGAAGCTGCATGATTCCGAGTATGCAGGATGTATTGCTGTATCAATTGATGGAAAAGGTCCGGTAATGGGGGATCACTATCGTTCGATGATTTATTATCACAATGAAGAGCAGAAAAAAATTGCAATCGAATCTAAAAAAGAACTTGAGAATAATAGCGGTGAAATTACAACTGAGATTGTGCCGGCTGAAGAGTTCTACCCCGCTGAAGAATATCATCAGCAGTTTTTTAAGAAAAATAAACAAGATGTGTGATATATTTGCTATCTGAACCTGTGTAACTGCAATTTTTATATTCTGATACATGGTGCAAATTTTTCTTCGATCTTGTTTTTACACATATAATAAATTTTTTGTATGTATGGATTTTTACTGTTTGTAAATATGCTTTATTCTGAACTGCTGTGTTCAAAATAAACTTAACTATGTACATATCTATATACATATATATGGAGTTCAGTAATATTGGTGTAATGGGAATATGGGATGACATCTGATGATATTATATATGGATAATTTGTTGTATGATCTCAATTTATTGTGATGGCTGGGTTGAAAAATGGGGAATGTAAGTATTCTTGTTGTTGAGGATGAAGTAATTGTGGCCCTCGATATAAAGAACTGTCTGGAAGACCTTGGTTATACTGTAACGGGAGTTGCAGCTACTGGAAAGGATGCCGTAAATAAGGCTGAGGATACTTCTCCCGATGTTATTCTTATGGATATTGCCCTTAAAGGTGATATGGACGGAATTGAAGCCGGTGAGATAATACGCAAAAATTTAGATATTCCTTTAATTTACCTTACAGCTTACTCTGATGAAAAAACACTTGAAAGGGCAAAAGTTACACAACCGTTTGGATTTATACTGAAACCCTTTGATGAAAAAACACTTAAATGTAATATTGAAATGACTCTTTATCGTCACAGGATAGAAAAATCCAGAAAATATAATGGAAAATCAAATCTAATAAAAATCTTTGATAACATCCCGGATGCGGTCGTAGTTACTGATTCGGAGGGCTGCATCAAGCATATGAATCCCCGGGCTGAGAAACTTACAGGATTGAATAAGACCGATGTGATGGGGCTGCACATCAATGAGATACTTGATCTGAATAACGATTCAAGCCAGCAGATGGAAGATCCTGTGAAAAAAGCTATAGAAAAAGATGTTTTCTTTGATTTTGGAGAACGTACTGTGCTTACGTCATGGGAAGGCAGGCAGACACCTGTAGATATAATGGGCACTGCGATCAAGAACGAATCTCAGGAGATAATCTGTGTTTTTTTAACATTAATTAAACAGGCAACACATAATGATGTTTCGAATTGCTGGAAACGGTCATATAATGATTTTTGAGATGTAAAATATATATCTGATGAAAATAGAGTAATGGCAAAGGAGTATTCACTATAATGAGTGAACTATGGAAAGAACAGATAGAAAACAG
>SKZM01000026.1 GCA_007127385.1 Methanosalsum sp. | reverse complement strand
GGGAGACCAAGATCAATGAAGATATGTTAATATATATACTGGAAAATGAATAAGCTGTAGATATATTCTTTTAATTGTCCCGGGTTTGCCATTACTTTCTCTATATGGTAAATATTTTTCTGGACTGAATAGTAAGGATAGTATGTATGTCAGATACATGGCTTTGAATCATTATTATATCCGGAAAAATTGGTCATTTAATACTATGGGGCACTATTTATTATCCATTGTCAGGAAAGGGCGGGGGATTGTCTAAATTCATTGAGCAGATGATTTTTCATATTCTGATGCATCTGCCAGAGCTGCTTCCTGAATCCTTGTCCTGAGGTCAGGAATGGCCGAAAGAGCCCTTTTCCAGTCAGGCATAAGTACATCTACCGGATCGTCCAGATACTCTTCCCCTCCCTTCATAATTATTTCCGCAAATACATCTACATATCTCTCTTCCACATGTCTGTTGTAATTTATCCCATTGCAGAGAGCGTCAGTGTTGTACTGCCTTATAAGATCCTGTGCCATCCTTTTATATTTGATTCTGACACTATGCAGAAATGGAATGGAAACTTCCTGACTGCTTGCACTTGTTGTTTCACTGACTACCCGTAAAAGGGTTGTGAGAATATCCCTGGACATTTTACGAAGTCCTTCTTCCTTACTCTTTCCAAGAGGCTGATGCTTGTGTTCATAAAAACCAAGGTCTATCTGGCATATTCTTTTGAGGGTGGCATTTCTGTACATCTCTGCAAGAATTCCAACTTCCAGTCCCCAATCGCCCGGGATTCTGATGTTGAGCGCCATATCTGACGTCATTGCAAATTCTCCTGAGAGAAGATATCTAAATGCCTGCATATACTGAAGCAGTTCAGACTGATATCCCACTTCAATCCTCAGGGCCTCTATCAAAGGGCGCACAAAGAGGCGATAAACCCGGCCATACATTATCTTTTTCTCAGGGTCGATTCTGGCGTAGTATCCCTTATTAAAAAAGAAGTCCAGCTCAGGGTTAACTATAGGGTACAGCAATTTTGAAGGAAAATCCGTTGTATAATTGACAATATCTGCATCGTGGAGTGCTATTGCATAGCTATTGAGACTTGCAACACCAATTGCAATCCATACATCCTTACCTTTACCCTTGAAAGAAGTGATATCAAGTGCCTTTTCTTTCATATTTTCAAGGATATTTTCAACCCTTGGACCATTGCACCATATAACCATATGAGGGATTTTCAGGAATTCAAAAAATTCAATAACATCAAAATACTCCTTCCAATTGTCGGCTGCTAGTGGTATGATCACTCGTTTGATATAACTGCATTTGTTCAACTGGTCGACAATATTGTGCAATGGTTCATTTTTTATTTCGGTATAAAGAATTGGAACTATGAGGGCAACCGGTCTTGTAAGTGTTAGATCATTCATTTTCTGTTCGATCTTATCAGTATCAAAGCAAAAATCGTGGATTGTGGTGATCTCTTCCTGTAAAAAATCCATACGCAAACCCCTTAACCTAAATGTAATATTGTTCTAATCGGTCATAGTCAATTTACTATGATTTACAGATCCACTCTCGACTCCCATTCCGAGAACAGATTATAGATGTAATAAGAATTGGTGAGATAATATAAATCCTTTCCTGAGACTAACAAAGTCATATCCATTATACGTATTTGATCATTTAAAGGAAAGAGGTCCGGATTTTGTTAATCCGATTGAAAGAATAAACAAAATATCCGGAAGTATTGGCACTGTATCATACACAGTTAAATGATTTAAACCAATTTTTTAAGATCACAGATATTATCCTGAAAGGTAAACATTTTTGGATATATTGAACTGGTGTATGAATATATACTACCAGAAAAGATAGGAAATCACTTATTTTAATAAGGTATAAAAAAAAATAAAAAAAACAGAAGGAATTATAGTATCATGGAAAAAAAAGGTAAAGTTTATCTGGTAGGTTCCGGTCCCGGAGATCCGGAACTTCTTACAATAAAGGCTAGAAGATTGATCGACTCTGCAGATGTTGTTATTTATGACCAGCTTCCCGGAGAGGCAATTATCGATTCCCTTCCGCAAAGGGCAGAAAAGATCGATGCGGGAAAATACGCCGGTAATCATCGCCTGTCCCAGACAGAGATCAACCAGCTTATAATTAAAAAAGCAAAAGAAGGTAATATGGTTGTACGCTTAAAAGGTGGAGACCCTTATATTTTTGGCAGGGGTGGCGAGGAGGCCGAGGAACTTGTAAATGCAGGTATTGAATTTGAAATTGTTCCCGGGATCACTTCTGCAATTGCTGTACCTGCATATGCAGGCATACCCCTTACACACCGAAATTATGCGTCCATGGTATTATTTATGACCGGACATGAAGATCCTGCCAAAGAGGAATCTGCTCTTGACTGGAAATATCTGGCAGGTTTTGGAGGTACCATTGTGATACTGATGGGTGTCAAGATGCTTGAAAAGAATGTTAAACAGCTGATAAAATACGGTAAGGATCCTTCAACACCTGTTGCTATCATTGAAAGAGGTACACGCGCAGACCAGCGTTTGACCACCGGAAACCTGGAAAATATTGTAAAACTTGCCCGAGAAAGAGGGATAAAAGCACCTGCTATCACTGTAGTGGGAAATGTTGTTGAAATAAACAAAATACTTGGTTGCATAGACCACTGCTGATTATATAGTTTAATGGATAATCCTGGATGAGATGGAGATTTTCAATGGATACAGAAAATAACAGCCCTGTTATTGCTATTATGAGACCTGAACGATATCTGGATGAATCTTCCAGACTTGCCCGATCAATGGGGTTTGATCCGCTGGCGGTTCCATTTGTTGAGCTTGTGGACAATACAGATGAAGGATTTGATCCTTTCATAGAACGTGTACTTGAAAAAAAGTCGGATTATGTTATATTTACAAGTGCCAATGGAATTGTATTTACACTTAAAAAACTGGCTCAATCCAGAAAGCAGGAGTTTATAGATGCTCTCAATACTACAAAAGTTGTGGCAATCGGTCCTAATACACGTCGAGAACTTGAAAAATATAATATACGGACATATTCGGTACCTGATGTATACAGTTCTCAGGGAATGGTAAAACATCTCTGCTCCTCAGTGAAAAACAGGACCATTGAAATCCCCAGAAGTTCTTATGGTGCACCTGAACTTGTATCAGGCCTGAACGATTGTGGCGCAGAGGTCTTTGAAACCCATGTATATACTCTTCGTATGCTGGCTGGTAAAGAACAAAAAGAGTTGATAGAGTCAGCAGTAAATGGCCACATCTCAGCTTTTGCTTTTACAAGCTCCATGATGGTACACAGCTTTTTCAAACTTACAGAATCACTGGGTCTAACCGACAAAATAATCTCTTCTCTTAATAGCTCAGTTGTTTCAGCAATAGGTGAACCTACTGCCAGAACTCTGAAGAAATACAATATCCAGGTTGACCTGATTCCTGATAATTATGTATTTGAAGAAGTGCTAAAGAAGGTGAAGCAGTACCTATGTGACTCAGATAGCTGCTGAAATACTGATCAATTTAGCTTCGAAAACGATGGATTATGCATTAAATATATATCTTAATAAACAACATTTAAATTTATATATAAGCTAACGGGGATTGGGAGGTAGATGCATGACAAAGTATGTGATAATTTCCAGGTTGACCGATGAAGGGGCAGAAACATTAAAGGAAAACCCGAAGAGAATCAAAGAAGTTAATGAAGAACTAAAAGAAATGGGTGTGGAAGTTCTGGAACAGTTCTTTATACTTGGAAATTTTGATTTTCTCAATATTGTGGAAGCAAAGGATGAAACTGCAATTTCCAGAGCTGTGGTTGAACTTTTATCCCGTGGAAGTATAAGAACTCAAACCTACACTGCCATATCAGTAGATGAGTTCAGTGGATATATGGGATAAAGTCTGTACAATGCTTTTAAACTAAAAATCATGGGGGATAAGATAATGGTAAAAACACCTTTTAAAAAAGTAGTAATTGCAACAGATGGTTCAGATAATTCTAAAAATGCTGTGGATATTGGTATTAAAATAGCTGGTTCCATGGGTGCTTCAGTGGATGCAGTGCATGTGGTCCGTGCTGCCTGGGAAACTGAAGTTGACTCTGAGCTCAGGGATGAAGCAAAAAAAATAGTTGGCTATGTTGAAGAAAAGGGAAATGAAGAAAATGTCAGTGTCGAAGGAGTAATTTTAATCGGAAATCCAGCAGAAATGCTAATTGATTATGCGCAAAAAAAAGATGCTGATCTGATAGTTATGGGTACCAAGGGCATGTCTGGTATAAAAAGGTTCATGCTGGGAAGTGTAGCTGAAAATGTTGTGCGTCATTCTGAAAAACCTGTAATGGTTGTACCCTGATACCTGAAAACACTTACCGGTATAATTAAATGTGAAGCATTTTCGCTTCTATTTCTTTTTTCATAATCCACTGTCATTTTCATTATCATAATCCTTCGAAACTGGCATATGATCAATATTTCTAAAATTCGGATATATC
>SKZM01000031.1 GCA_007127385.1 Methanosalsum sp. | reverse complement strand
TTTAGAAGGAAAACCTTCATCATCACATACAGAGGTTTCAATTCCATTTTCAAGAAGCCCGTTATCAATAATTGTCAGGTCTTCTGAAGCTATTTGATCCCCCATTCTGCCTTTAAGACATGATCTCTCCTTCTGTACATTGTCAGCATTTAAAGAGGGTACAAATGAATTATCAAGAAGATCTGAGACTGCGAAAGGATGTAAGACAATTTCGGTATTATGAGTATTTATGGATGTACCTTTTCTGGAGTTTAGAGCCAGTTGTGCAGCTTTTTTACCAATATTCAAAAAGTCAATATCCAGATTTCTTGAGATCTGAAAATCATAAGCTGTTGAAGCATCATCACTGGATGTAATGGTATCGATGAATCCAGAAACAGCTGTATCCTCTTCCCTTATTTTGACACCGTTAGTGTTCATTATCATTTTATTTGAATAAGATCTTGAAAAACTTCCGGAAGTAATTTGAACATCTGGAAATGACTGAGCACCTTCGATCATTTCTCTGGTAAGTTCAATACATTTCTCAAGTTCCATATTTTTTATATTTTCATCGAGAATTCCTGATATCCGGGGATATTTTGAATTTGAAGGTAAAGAAGTCCATTCAGGATCATTCTCTCTAATCCTTGCAGAAGAAACTGCTTTTTTTACTGCTTCCTCTACTTTTCCCGGAATATTTGTACTGGCAAAGCCCACTGAACCATTTACGATAGCCCTTATACCTATTCCCTGCAATCGTTGTTCTTTTGCACTTTCGATCACATTTTTTCGAATATCTGCACTTGTGGATCTGCTGGTCAATATATATACTTCTGCTTCATCGGCTCCTTCTTTGGATGCAAGATTTAATGCACCTTCTGCAAATTCATACATTTATACTCCTCCGACAAGTGCTTTTGATATCATAATGTGTGGAGATCCATCAGCTACGGGAACAAGTTGTCCACTTTTACCACATCTGCCAGAATGCATTTTTAGATCGTCTCCAACCATTTCAACATTCTTAAGGATTTCCAGGGTTTTACCCGAGAGTGACACATTTTTAAGCAGGGTGGTCATTTCTCCATTTTCTATTAGATATCCTTTCTCTGCGTTGAACTGGAAGATTCCTTCCCCGGTATTTACCTGACCTCCCCTCGAACCCATAAGATATACTCCACTTTTCATCTCTTCAAGCATCTCTTCAAAACCGGACTCTCCATTATCAATATATGTATTGCTCATCCTGACAACTGGTAATGAATATCCCTGTGTCCTGAAGTTACCTGGTATGCCGCCAAGTTTATTTGCAGTTTCTCTTGAATGTAAATATGAATTGAGTATTCCATCCTTTATTATAGTGTTTTTTCTGGATTGTGCCCCTTCAGCATCAAAGGGGAAGTATCCATATTCGTGAAGTGTTGGGTCATCTATTACGTTTACAAGGGGTGATGCAATACTTTCTCCTCTTTTATCTTTTAATATTGAGTTTCCTTCAAGAACCAGATCTGCTTCAGATGCATGTCCAACTGCCTCATGAACAAAAACACCAGCAAGCTCCTGATCAAGTATTACCGGTAGATTTCCGGCAGGAGAGTTCTGGGCAGATAATAGGTCAACTGCCGTATTACCGGCAGATTCTGCCAGATGGTATGCATTGTGATCATCAAAAAGTTCATATCCACATACTCCAAACCTGCTTTCTCTACCAACCTGATATTTGTTATTTTCAGCAGCAACAGCGGTTACTGCAAAACCGGTCCTGATAGTTTCGTATTCACACTCGATTCCTTCGGAATTACAGTATCTGAAAATTATTTCTGATTCTGCATACATCACATTGGTACTTTTGACACCGTCAACCCGGGCGTGTTTTTCAATCTCTTTTAGCAATTCTACTTTTTCTTCAAGAGATACATCCTTTGGGTTTATTTTAGTTACCGGAGCATTTCTTACAACCGGAGCCTCGACGGGTGCAAGTTCTATTTTTTCTGCAGGACTGTAAGAGTTCATCTGTATTGACAGTTCCTTAGCTGAATTAATTACATTTTTCAGGTCAAACTTGCCTTCAACGGATGTGAATCCCCATGAACCATTGCAAAGTGCTCTTACACCAGCACCCTGGCTGTAATTTATGGAAATATCATCAACATCACCATTGTCAAGGGTGATTATAGTGCCTGTTCCATCAACCAGTCGCGCGTCAAAAAAATCTATCTCAGACATTGTTTGTTCCTTTGCTAGTATTTTTTTTCATTTTGTTGATAGACGCTGGAACCACTTCAGGAATATCGAGATTCAACTGAAGGTGCGTTAACTTTTTCAACTTTTTAATTATACTTGCCTTTTCTTTACCTACCAGACTGTGTTCAATAACTTCTGTTATTGTTGAAACCGGTATGATTTCAATCATGTCTTTGTAATGTTCTTCAATGAGTACATCTGCTTCATTGGATTTTGGAATGATTACTTTCTTTATACCTGATTGGGCTGCAGCTTCTATTTTGTAAGTAACCCCTCCTACCGGAAGAACATCCCCTCTGACCGAGAGAGATCCGGTCATTGCAACCGATTGATCTACAGGGATCTCTTCTATTGCTGATATAACAGCTGTTGCGATCGAAATGGATGCACTGTCTCCTTCGACTCCTTCGTATGTACCAACAAATTGCACATGTATGTCACGATTTGTTATATCCTTGCCAGTAACATTTTTAATTACTGCGGATACATTTTGTACGGCTTCCTTTGCAATATCTTTTAACATACCTGTAGCTATGACCTTACCTTCAGATGTGGACAGTGGGGGAGTTGTTTCAGCGATTATTGGAAGGACAATACCTGAATCTCCTCCCATTACAGCCAGACCGTTCACTCTGCCTATAGCAACACCTTCTTTTGAGAACAACTGATAATCCTTACGTCTTTCAAGATATGTATCGGCTATCTGCTGTTCTATTGAACGAGCTGTTCTTTTAGCGGAGATCACATGTTCTGCGGTTGCGACTGAAGCTTTTTCTGAACGGGCAATGTCACCGGCAACCCTGACAAGGCCACCAAGGTCCCTGAGTTTTAATGTAAGATGACCTTTTCTTCCGGCACGTCTTCTTGCTTCACGTATTATCTCTTCTACTGCACTGCGGTCAAATCCAGGGATGTTACCGTCACGGGCAACTTCCTGAGCCACGAAACGGAACAATTTGGTGCGATTTTCTTCATTGTCTTCCATGGAATCCCGCATATATACTTCATATCCGTATCCCTTTATACGTGACCTGAGTGCAGGGTGCATTTTTTCGACAGCATCAAGGTTTCCTGCAGCTACCATTATGAAATCACATGGTACTGCCTCAGTCTTCACAAGGGCACCTGAACTTCGCTCTGACTGACCGGTTATGGAATATTCTTTTTCCTGGAGGGCTGTCAGCAGGCTCTGCTGGGATTCAAGCCTCAGAGTATTGATCTCATCGATAAACAGAACTCCTTTGTGGGCTCTGTGTATGTCACCACTTTCAACTCTGTCATGGGATGGGGTTTCAAGTCCTCCTGACTGGAACGGATCGTGCCGGACATCACCAAGCAATGCACCTGCATGTGCTCCTGTGGAATCAATATATGGTGCATGATCTTTTCCATAGTTGGAAACCAGCAACTTTGGTACCATCATGTCATCTTTTGGCATAAAGTGCCTTGCAAGTATGAGTAGCATTATAACTGCAATGATACCCCAGAGAAGCTGGCCAACATAAAATGAATAGATAATTATACCAAAAACAATCAGCATCATCAGCATATTGCGTGACTGAGCTTTTTTGCGTGCTTCCATTTTATGGGCTGCAACGATCTCTTTTCCTTTACCGGCAGGCACTTTTCTTATTTTTGGATTATTCTGATCTTCAAAATTGGGATAGGCAAGAATATCTTCAAGTTCTTCTTTTGGAAGCAATTCTGCCATTGCTTTTGCAAGCAGGGATTTACCTGTACCGGGCGTGCCGATCATCATCACATGTCTTCTTTGACGGGCTGCATTTTTAACAACCTCCACTGCGTGCTCCTGACCAATGATCTGATCAATTAACATTTCCGGCACGTCTATAGAGTCTGTTGTGTCGAAGTTAGAATCCACAGGTTCAGCTTCCTGATTAGCAGCGATTTTATCTTCCATGGTTAACTCTCATTAATTATAGGTATCTACTAAGAATTATGGGTTTAAGACTGATTGATTAAACTCAGACGATTATTATAGCGAAACTTCAATTAGCCATATATAGCTAACGCCATTTATATCTATTGATAACTGATATATTATATTTATAATGGTATATATTGGTACATGTATAGTTATTGTACTATATTATATATATAAGTCAGGTATATGACACTTTAAATAATATAATGCTATATATATTTTATCAGTTTATTATGATATATGCTAGATCCCTGATTTCATGCTACTGTATATTGTGCATGAAAAGTATTATTAATCGGTATTTCTATAGTAGTTCTGAATGAAAGCTTTTCCCATACTGATTGTTATAATGACTCTTATTTCTATGACCATAGTTCCGTTAGCATAT
>SKZM01000155.1 GCA_007127385.1 Methanosalsum sp. | reverse complement strand
GTTTTTTAAAAATAGGAATATGGTTTTTCTGTAGGCTATCAGATATAAAGCATGAGAAATGTTGGATCACAACATTTCTTTTGCCAGTTTTATATCTTCTGCCTTGACTGTTTTTCTACCGGCATGGTGTGCCAGTTTTATTGCTTCTTTTGAGATCTCAAGTCCATATTCTTCAAGCATGTCTGTAAGAGCAACAGCAGCTGTTTCACTGACTCTTTCTGCACCAGCACTTCTTATAAGACGTTCAACAGGTGCAAATGGTATTATTGTCGTATACCTAACCTCCTTTTAATTTTAATTTGTCTATTAGCACTATTAATGCTTTTTAATATCGATGCAGCATATATATAGTTTTTCATTGTTTTTAGGGCAATAAAATCTTTTTTTACAGATATAAAGCTCTTACAAATGCCCAGATTTGAAATTGGTAATTTTAAAGATCAATTAACAATCATTTCCAGAATAGTTTATACCGATAATTCTTGAGTGGATATATTTATTGGGAAGTAATGTAAGTTAGTTATCAGATACAGTCTCACCAGGGAGGCAATAGATGAATGAAAAAATAGCGCCCCATATTGAAGAATTGACTCGGGCACTTGGAATTAGCAGAAACCAGGCACAAGAGGAGCTTGAAATTTTACTGAATTATCGTGTACCTCTTGATGAGGCAAAGCGCACTGTGATACGAAAGTTCAGGTATTCATCAGGCTCTACACTGAAAAAGATTGGAGAGCTTTCACCAGGGCTAAGCGGTATTGATATCAAGGGCAGGATAATCAATGTTAAAGAGAAGAATGTTAATGTAAAAGGAAAGAGATCCGTGATCTATTCAGGGGTTATTGCTGATAGAACAGGTGCATGTCCTTTTACCTCATGGGATGATCATCCATTGAGTAAAGGCGATGCTGTCTATTTAAAAAATACTATTACACGCATATGGAACAATCGCCTTGAAATAAATATTGCAAAATTTTCCAGCATAAACTTACTTTCGGATAATTTGATCCCTCCGGTGGAGGATCTGCTGGAAGTCCTGGAGAAAAAAATTCGGGATATTGACATTTCTGATCTTTTTGTTACTTCCACAGTAGTTATTTTAAAAATGTATCACAGGAACATCAAAGAAGGAGACCGGGAGATGACAATCATTGAAGGTGTAATTGGTGATGAAACCGGAAAACTTCCGTTTATCTCCAGAATGATGGATATTGATATAGGGGATGTTATACGCTTTGAGAATGCATCAGTTGAGGTTTTCAAAGGTCTACCTTCTATAAACCTGGATGAGAATGCAGAAATTGAAATATTGCATTCCAAGCTGGATGGTATACTGACATTTGAGTCGGTAAGCAGAGTTCCTGAACCTACAAGAATTGCAGATATCTTAAATAAAAACGGAGTATTTGATGCAGTTGCAATTGGAAATATTATTTCCGTCAGGCCGGGTTCTGGAATAATTAACAGATGTCCCGAATGTAATCGAGTGATATTGAAAAACACATGTAGATCTCATGGTGTGGTTGATGGGATAAAGGATATGCGCATTAAGATTATTATCGATGATGGTACCGGTCCGCTTCTTGTAATGCTTGATAGGGATATTTCAGAAACTGTATATGGCAGGTCAATGCATGTGGTCGGAGAAATGGTTAAAAGGACAATGTCTCATGACCAGGTGGTTGAAGATATCCAGAATGCCCTTATTGGTAAATATCTGGCAGTTAGGGGGAATGCATCCAGGACGGATTTTGGAATGATACTGGTCGCGGATTCTGCATGGTTTCCCGAGGATGATCTAAGTGGAAGAATCGACGTTATATATGAAAAGTTGAGTCTCCTGGAGGCCAAACTTAATGTCTGACCGGGAAGTTGCACAGAGAGTGTTTGCAAAAGAGTTCAATGATTCTACATTGAGTATCGAATCAGGTTCATCTGATTCAAATAAGAACATTGGACGCTCTCCAAATTTCCTTGTAACTCCACTGGGTATGAAGGTCAACAGACTTTTTGCCGTGGGTGTCATTACTGAAGTCGATAACATTGGGACAGATAATGATATATGGAGGGCAAGAATGGTTGACCCTTCAGGAGCATTCACTATATACGCAGGGCAGTATCAGCAGGAAGCAGCTGTCTTTTTATCCGGGATCGACCCTCCTGTTTTTATATCAGTTGTAGGCAAAGCTCGTATGTATGAACCGGGAGACGGGTCTAAATTCATTTCTATTCGTCCCGAGGCCATAAATAGGGCAACTGATCATATGAGGGATAGATGGGTGATTGATACTGCAGAACTGACTACTGAAAGAATGGATATAATCTCAGATCTGATATTACTTGATACTGACTGGACCGGGTATTTTGATGAAAATGGAATATCTTCAGATATTGCAGAGGGTATTCGGATTGCTCTTGAAAAATATAATACAGGGCAAGACTATTTGCGAGAGATGATAATTATGTTGCTGGAATGCTTAAAATCAGTTGAATCCACTGAAGCTGAATCCACAAAGGATACAAATGAAAAAATAATCCTCAGAATTTTAAATGAAATGGATCAAGGTAGGGGAGTTATCTATGAAAAGCTCATAGATGCAGCAAAGCAGCATGGTTTATCTGAGGAAGAAATAGATGAAGCAACCAGTTCTGTCCTGTCCAAAGGAAAATGCTATGAGCCCAGGATAGGTATATTGAAACCGGTATAAGTTCATATAGTATTGGAACTGTGACAAAACAAAAACAAATAAAATAATAATATCAGAGAAGAGGGGATCATTATATTCAATCAGCTTAAATCTACAATCAGATCTTCCATAATTCCTATTGCAAAATTTGTACCACTATCTCCCAATACACTGACTTTTCTTGGTTTTGCAATAAGTGTGCTGGCAGCCGGAATGTTTGCAAGTGGTTTTCTGATCATAGGTGGGATACTGGTACTTTTAAGTGGCATATTTGATCTTCTGGATGGCGCTGTTGCAAGGGTAAACAACAGTATCACAACATTTGGTGGTTTTCTTGATTCAGTATGTGATAGATATGCTGATGCAATTGTTTTTGCTGGAGTTATCTATGGATCTATTACCGGAAGTATAGCTGTCAATTCTCATGCTCTTGGAATTCCTCTATGGTTATGGTGCATTCTGGCTTTGATAGGATCATATATTGTCAGTTATACACGTTCCAGAGCTGAGGCGGAAGGCGCAGTTAATATGAATGTAGGTCTTGCAGAGAGATCCGAGAGAATGATATTACTTTCTATAGGTGCGCTTACCGGCTTTCTTACGATTGCGATTGCTATTATAGCCTTAATAACACATATTACAATAGTACAGAGAATTCTGCATGCCAGAAGATATCTAGAGTGATGAATAGACAACTTTAAATGTTCAAGGTATCTATGAACAGAAAAATATTCAAAGAATATTTGGTTTTTATATTATAAGGTAAATGACTGCGAGGATTACTAAATGGAGTATTGTGCAGAGATAACAGTTCAACTAAAAAAAGGGATGCTTGATCCCGAAGGCACTACTATCAGACGTGCTCTGGAACACCTGGGATATCAGACCAGTGAAGTGAAGTCTGCAAAGAAATATATTGTAACACTGAACTCGGATTCTATGGAGAATGCCAGAAAGACCGTGGATGAAATGTGTCAGAGGATGATTGCAAATCCAGTAATACATGACTATACTATCAGTATGAGGGAAATTTGATGAAGATCGCGATTGTTCAGTTTGGAGGTAGCAATTGTGATATGGATGTCCTGCATGTATTAAATGACGTGGTCAATGTGAATGCTGAGCTGGTATGGTACAAAAATGATGACCTGACAGCCTATGATGCAGCTGTAATCCCAGGAGGATTCTCATATGGTGATTATCTGCGGGCAGGTGCAATTGCTGCAAGAACTCCTATCATGAAATCAATAAAGAAAATGGCAGATACCGGTAAGCCGATAATTGGGATCTGCAATGGTTTTCAGATACTTACTGAATCCGGAATTCTAAAAGGCGCACTGGCAACCAATATGTATCCAAAGTTTACATGTGAATGGGTATCACTAAGAGTTGAGAATACAGATACACCCTTTACCTCCATGTTCAGAAAAGGAGATGTGATCCGTATTCCTATTGCGCATAAAGAAGGTAACTATTATGCCAGCAGTGAAACACTGTCTGAACTGAATTTGAATGATCAGGTAGTGTTTAGATATTCAGATGAGGATGGAACAGTGTCAGATAAGTCAAATCCAAATGGTTCAAAGGAAAATATAGCTGGTATCATTAATGACACAAAGAATGTTCTTGGCCTGATGCCACATCCTGAGAGAGCTTCACAACATTTGCTGGGATCAGAGGATGGATTGAAAATATTCCGGTCCATGGTCGAATATATATCAGAAAGCTGAATATATTGGAACACTGGCATTCGGGAACTGCAGAATGTGGAAACAGCAGGATCATTTATGCTTCTTAATTAAATTATCACATGTTTTCCAGGAGTGACGTACAAATTCTGGAAATGAATCATTTTCGCATATCCACTCTTCAAGAAACCTTTTTGTT
>SKZM01000032.1 GCA_007127385.1 Methanosalsum sp. | reverse complement strand
TCCTGGCATGAGTGCATATCCAACGGCAAGTGGTTTCTTGTGAGATTCTTCTTTGATGATTACATAATCACCCTCACCTATATTCTCATCAGCATCAACAATGCCCGGACACATGACATCTGCACCATTTATAATATGTGGGATTGCACCTTTATCAACGATCACCGTATTTGTATCCAAATCTATTTCAAGTATGCCTCGTACAGTGGGATAGAATTTATCTCCCTTTTTAAAGAAAAACGGGCTGTCATCTATAAGAATCAGTTCGGTATCATTGAAGGAGGCGGTTTCAAATTTTTGATCTTTAATACTTTCAATTTTTTCTCCAAATAGATTCCTGAATTCTTTTAGAATTTTGCTCTTTGTAGATTTGCGAACCTGTATTCTGGATTTCAGCTTCAAATAACCACCTTTAGCCTATATCTAAATCTATGCTCACTTAGACAATTATGTTGCTAACCTCATTAAAGGTTTGCAAGTATATCTTTTTTGGTAACATTTTAGAAACTGATAAATATGATCTGGTTTGCAATAAACAAAAATGATTTAAACAAATTATAGTATTAGGAATACTATTAATTCTATTCATGGAGATTACCGGTAATGATACAAGAGGTCACTGATAAATACGATGCAAATGGAATTGAAGAGAAGGTACATAAACTGTGGGATGAGAGCGATATCTACTCTAAGGTGCGTGAACACAGAACCGGAGGAAAAAATTTATTTTTTGTAGATGGACCACCCTACACTACCGGAAATATTCATCTTGGAACTGCCTGGAACAAGATTATCAAAGATTCCGTATTGCGCTATTACTCAATGAATAATCGTAATATACTTGACCGTGCAGGATGGGATATGCATGGACTTCCAATTGAGGTCAAGGTAGAAGGTGTCCTCGGATTCAAATCTAAGAAAGATATTGAATCCTATGGTGTAGGCAACTTTATAGAAAAATGTAAGGAATTTGCACTAAAGCAGAAAGAGGATATGACCGGACAATTCCTCACACTTGGAACATGGCTTAACTGGAAGGATCCTTATATGACCCTCCGTGATGAATACATTGAGGCCGCATGGTGGACACTAAAACAGGCCCATAAGAATGACCTCCTTGATAGGGGTGAGAGAGTGGTTAACTGGTGTCCAAGGTGTGAAACTGCTATAGCGGACTCAGAAGTGGAATATGAGAATAAAACGGACCCTTCTGTATATATTAAATTCAAGTTAAAAGGAGAGGAAGATACTTATGTTGTTATCTGGACCACAACTCCATGGACAATTCCTTCAAATATTGCTGTGGCTGTACACCCCTCATTTGAATATTCAAAGGTGATGGCCACTTCTTCTGATGGGGAAAAAGAAGTTCTTATTATTGCATCCCAGCTGGTGGAGGAGGTACTCAGAAAGGGCAGATATGCTGACTATGAAGTAATTGAGACCATGCTTGGTGAAGATCTAATCAGGGCTGCCTATAAACACCCTCTTGAAGATATTGTTCCAAAACAGGCTGAATTTGAACATAATATTTATCTGGCAGATTTTGTGACCGCTGAAAATACCGGTTGTGTCCATATAGCTCCAGGACATGGGATTGATGACTTTGATGTGGGTGTCAAGAACAATCTTCCAATATTCTGTCCCGTAGGTCCTGATGGTACCTATACAAAAGATGCAGGTAAATATGCAGGGCTCAATGTCAAAGACGCAAATCAGTCCATACTGGAAGATCTTGGGGAACGTAAATACCTTCTTGCAGAAGAATCTATAACTCACCGATATGGGCACTGCTGGAGATGCAAGACCCCTATAATTTATCTTGCTACTGTACAATGGTTCCTTAAGATCTCTGAGATCAAGGATGATATGCTCTCTGAGATCAAAAAAGTAGAATGGACTCCCGAGTGGGCAGGATCTGCACGATTCAGGGATTGGATCGAAGGTGCTCGTGACTGGTGCATTTCCAGACAGAGATATTGGGGAATACCTATCCCTGTATGGAGATGCAAAAGCTGTGATTCCATAGAAGTAATTGGGACCAAAGAAGAACTTCTATCCAGAGCACAGATTAAAGAAGACGTAGAACTCCACCGTCCTTATGTAGATGAGATAATGATCGACTGTGTTTGTGGAGGCCAGATGGAGAGGGTGGAAGATGTTTTTGATGTCTGGTTTGACTCAGCTGTAGCATCCTGGGCAACCCTGAAATATCCAAAGGAGCAGGAAGAGTTCAGTAAATGGTGGCCTGCTGACTTTATTACCGAAGGTCATGACCAGACAAGAGGGTGGTTCTATTCCCAGCTTGGAGCAAGTATGGTAGCATTTGGAAGAACGCCTTACAAAAGCGTACTTATGCATGGATTTACACTGGATAAGAATGGTAAAAAGATGTCAAAGAGCCTTGGGAATGTAGTTGAACCCATGGAAGTAATTGAAAAATATGGGGCAGATACATTAAGGTCATATGTGCTTTCTACCAGTGCTCCATGGGAAGACCTGAAATTTAACTGGGAGGGTGTTGCAAATGTCAATAGAATGTTAAATATTCTGTGGAATGTATATCGCTTCCCTCTTCCATATATGGTTCTGGACAACTTTGATCCTTTAGAGGTTCCCTTTGAAAATATCCAGGAGCACCTGAGGATGGAAGATAAGTGGGTTCTCTCCAGAATGAACACTGTGATTGCCGAAGTCAATCAAGCTATGGATCAGTATCTACTGCACAGGGCAGTGCGCACAATAAATGAATTTGTGATAGAGGACATATCAAGATGGTATATTCAGCTTATAAGGCCAAGAACATGGACTGAGGCCGATGACCCTGACAAACTGGCAGTGTATCGTGTTCTTTATGATGTGTTTGTTACCTTATCAAAGCTGATTGCTCCATTTATGCCACATCTGGCAGAAGAGATGCATCAGAACCTTCAGAAAAATGTATTCCCTGATGCACTTCCCTCAGTCCATATGTGCGACTGGCCCCAGATTGATGAGAATGTAAAGGATGATGATCTGGAAAATCAGATGAGGATCATAAGGTCGATTGTAGAGGCATCATCAAATGCACGACAGAAGGTCGGCAGAAAATTGCGCTGGCCGGTTAAACGTATTGTGATCTCCCCCACAAGTGAAGATGTACAGAAGGCAGTAAATAACCTAAGCGGTGTCCTCATGGACCAGTCCAACACAAAGAACGTTGAAATAACAGGTGTCAAGGAGTCATGGGATGAGCTTGGTCTTGAGGCTGTTCCAGAAGCAAGTAATATTGGACCTGTGTTTAAGGGTGAAGCCGGTAAGATCATCAGCGGTATAAAATCTGCAGATGCATCAGCAATGAAAGAATCATTTACCAGTCATGGAAATTTTGATCTTCAGTTGCCCGATGGCAATATCGTGACCATCACTGAAAAGATGGTGAATTTCCAGGAAACTCTGCCGGAGATGGTTGAAAGGGCCAGGTTCAATGAAGGCACAGTATATGTTGATGCATCGCTGACCCGGGAGATTGAATCAGAAGGCTTTTCAAGAGAAGTGATCAGAAGAGTCCAGGACATGCGAAAAGATATGCAGCTTGCAGTAGATGAGCACATAAAGGTATTTATCCGGATAGATGACGAGCGGATACTGGACCTGGTACTTGATCTTGAAGACTTCATTGCAAAAGAAGTGCGTGCAAACCTGCTTGTAATAGGATTTGACATAGATCCGGAAGGCAATTTTGTGAAGGAATGGGAAGTTGAGGGGGTTCCAATGAAGATTGGAGTTTCTCCAGTAACTGAATGATCCATTAAGGATTTTTATTCGGATAATATTTGATTTGTTTGACCAGTAATGAGATGCACAAAAATCGGATGTATTATTGAATGGATTTTGATGAATGGAAGCCAATATACTTTCAGATACTGGATGATTTCGGATTCAGTATTGAACGTGATAGATTGGCTGCCTCTATACTTTCAGGGCTCCTTGAGGAGTATAAGGGCCATGCTCTTGAGAGTCATGAAGAACTGGAGTCTATGATAAAGGACATGGATGTGCTGGTATGTGGCAATGCACCATGCCTGATTGATGACATCAGGACACATGTTGTGGGAAAGTATACTGTTATTGCAGCAGATGGGGCTACTGAAAAGCTAATGGATCATGGAATTGTGCCACATATCATTGTAACCGATCTTGATGGTAATGTGCAAAAAGAGATCGATGCCTGCAGAAGAGGAGCTATCGTGGTTATACATGCCCATGGAGATAATATAGATACGGTAAAAAGATATGTGCCGAGTTTTTCGAAAGTAATTGGTACTACCCAGGCAGAACCACTAAGGAATGTGTACAATTTTGGTGGATTTACAGATGGGGATAGATGTGTTTTTCTGGCACATGAATTCGGTGCACTGAACATAACACTGGCTGGATTTGATTTTGATGATGCGGATGTATCTTTGATGAAGAAAAAGAAATTAAAATGGGCAAAAGAGCTAATAAGAATCATCCTAGATAAGTGATTATCAGGTTCCTGAACTTTATCCGAAATTATATATTATATTTTAAGTAACTAAAAGATGAGGATTTAATGCAGACACTGGTCATATGTATAGACAGGGATAATGAT